>DATKGB010000196.1:0-6087 GCA_035544315.1 Verrucomicrobiia bacterium | reverse complement strand
GGGATGGTCGGCGCCGTCAATTCGATCGTCGAGAACGACGTGATACCGAAGTGCCGCTCGATCGACGCGCCGAACGACAAGTCGTCGATGCGCAGCACTACGGGCAGGAGCTTGCCGCCGGCGCGGGTGCGGGTGCGGGCGCCCAGCGCGGCCTCGAGGTTGGCCGTATCGCTGTTGGTGACGCCGATCAACGACCTGGCGGTTTCGGGCGAGCAATACGAAATCGTTTCGTCGCTGGTGGCGTCGCCGGTCAACAGGTCGATCTTCCGGTCGCGCGCCAGTTCGATCAGCAACGCATCGGGATCGCGTTCGACCACGACGAGCTTTTCGCCCATGTCGCGCAAGTAGTCGATCACCAGCGATCCTATGTTCCCGGCGCCGCACACGATAATATGACCGCGTCGGTGGATCCGCCTCAACCCTTGGGTCAAGCGAGTCTGCGCCGAGTTGAGCGCCGACGTGATGGTTGCGGTAATGACCGCGAAGATCACGATCCCGACCAGCATGGTCACCATCGCGACGAGCAGCGGCCACGCCGCGCGAAAATCGGTAACCGCCGCGCAGTTCTTGCACGGTGTGATGTCGCCATAGCCCACGGTCGTCATGGTCGTCGTCACAAAATACATCGCTGCGGGGACGCTCAAGTGTAGCGACGCGGCGAAGTAACCGACGAAAACGCAGTACAGCGCAATGCTGGCGATCATGACGTTACGCAAGATCGGCTCCATGCGCATCACGGCGCGGCGCGCGGTGCGAAACGCCGCTCGCACGCCGACCGCATCGTATGCCTCGCGGCCTTGCGATGCCGGCGGCCGCGCATCGCGCAAATCTTTGACCGCGCCGAAGGCAACCACCCGATCGTCGGCCTGCAGCGGCCGATCCAACAAGGCGTCGTCTAGGCGCAAAACGCGACCGTGACAGACGTATGGAGTCACGCCGTTGACCGCGACCATACGTAGCGGCAGGCGGGCCTCGGCTTGCACGATCGTCGATCCAACGATTCCGAACTCGGCCGCACTTCGTTCCGAGAAACCAAACAGGCTCGCGGATGCGACGCTTCGCAGCGATCCTCCGCCGCCGATGGTTTCGTGTCGGTGCGCCAATCGTGCGATGATCGTTTCGAGCGTTGGAAACGGCAACGCGTACGTGCATTGCGGGTCGACCGCCGCGGCGGCGTAAGTCGCCGCCGCGTGCGCCGCCGGCGAGATCGCCGTGCAGCGGTACTGCAAGCCCTCTTCAATTTTATGCCCGAGCAGCGGATTGAACTGTCGCAAGGTGATGCGGACGCCGTCGTCGATGTCGCGGGCCAACAGCGCGACACGCAAGTTCAGGCGATCGTCGGAAGCAACGGCGACTAAACAGTGCGTCCGCTCGCTGCCGTCGGCCGGACGCAAACCCGCGCGCCCTAAAATGCCGAGCTCGGTTGGATCTTCTTGGAGAAAATCAAACGCTTCACCGTACTCCTCGTCGAGCCGCCGGACCGTGATCTCCCATTTGCGCGCCTCCCGTTCGTCCATGTGCTTCCACACCAGCACAACGCGATGCCCGGCCGTCTTGAGGATCTCGCGGCAGATCTCCAGCGCGAGGTAGTCGCCGCCAACGACGATAATGAGCGTTTCGGACGCCATATGCCACCTACTTCGCCGCCCGAGCAAGGCTCCATCCGACCGCCCCACCCGTTGGCCGACCGCCTCGTCGCTAGGCATAGTGGCCTTTCGGGCGCGCGTATCTTGGATTTCGGCACCGGCAGCGGCCGCAATGCGGCCGCACTTCGGGCCGCCGGCCTTGACCTTACGCCGCTGACCGATGGCGATAACGCCGCCGATCTTCCACGCCGAACCTTCGTCGCGGCGTTATCGACCCACGCATTGCTTCACGGAACGCCGCAGGACATCGCGCAACGACTCCGGTGCATCGGCCGGGCGCTGATCGCGGGCGGGCGGCTCTATGCGACTTTCGGTTCGACGCACGATGCCCGTTACGGGATCGGGAAGCGCCTGGGCGCCCGCACGTTTGCACCCGATGCCGGCGACGAGTGCGGGATCGCGCACACCTATTTTGACGAAACCGCCGTCCGCGAGATCCTCGAGCCGGCATTCGAACCGTTATCGCTGGAGGAAGTGGACGTCGACGCGATCGCGGGAACGTGGGCGCATCCAAGTACTCCGCTGCGCGGCGCGGTGCATTGGTTCGCCGAAGCGATCGTCCTTTAGTAACGGGCCATCGAGGGGTCGATTTTGATCGCCCATTCGTCGAGGCCGCCACGCAGACTGCGAACGCGATCGTACCCGCGCGCGGTCAAGAACCCGGCGAGTTGGTCGGAACGACCCCCCGCGTGGCAGACCAGAACGACTTCGCGATCCCGCGGAATCGACGACGGATCGGCGGCGATCGCGCGCAACGGGATAGTTTGGGCTTCGGGGAGCGAACAGATCTCGATCTCCCACGGTTCGCGAATGTCGACGATGGTCAGGTCCGCGTCGACGCCGCGACGCCGCGCGAGTTCTTCGACGCTGATGTCGCTCAAGCGTTCGCGCTTCTAATGAGGTCGACCATCGGGCTGGAGGCGTTTGCGTACAAACGCTTGCCCATCCGTCCGGCCAGGTACGCCTCGCGCCCGGCCAGAACGGCGTGCCGCATCGCGACGGCCATTCGGACGGGGTGTTGTGCCGCGGCGATTCCGGTGTTCATCAGCAGCCCGTCGACGCCCAGCTCCATCGCGAACGCCGCATCCGACGCGGTTCCCACGCCGGCGTCGACGATGACCGGGACGTTCGCCCGTTCTTTGATGATGCGAATTGAATACGGGTTGCAGACGCCCAGCCCGCTGCCGATCGGCGCGGCCAACGGCATCACCGCAGCGCAGCCCAGTTCTTCCAACTGCCTGCACGCAACCGGATCGTCGCCGATGTACGGCAGTACCGTAAAGCCGTCGGCGATCAGCGCCTGCGCGGCGATCAGCGTCTCGCGCGTGTCCGGATAGAGCGTCTGCGGGTCGCCGATCACTTCCAGTTTGATCAAATCGGTTTCGAGCAACTCGCGTGCGAGCCGCGCCGTTAGGATCGCGTCCTTGGCGTTGTAGCACCCGGCGGTGTTGGGCAAGATCTCAACGCGCGCGCGATCGATATAGTCGAGCATCGTCTTTCCCGACGGATCGCCGATGTCGATCCGTCGAATCGAGACGGTTACCATCTCGGCTCCGCTGGCCTCGTGGCACGCTCGCATCGCCTCCATCGACGGGTATTTGCCCGTTCCTACGATCAGGCGCGATCGAAATTCGTACTTCCCGATCTTGAGGGTTTCGTCGGACATCGACATCGTTAAATCTCACCCACCGGCGACGGCTTTGATAATTTCGATCCGGTCGCCGTCGGCGACGCGTTCTTGTGCGTGCATGCTGCGAGCAACGACGCGTTCGTTTCGCGCAACCGCAACGCCCGTTGCGGGGGCACCGAGTTCGGCAAGCAATTCGGCAATCGTCACGCCGTCGCGTAAATCTCGCTCGTCCCCATTGACCGTCGCTTTCATGAAGGTCTGAAGGGTTCGCGACCGCGCCCGACCGGTCATGCTACATATTGGTGTAGACCGGACCCTCACCGCCCTGGGGCGGCACCCAGGTGATGATCTGATAGGGGTCGGCGATGTCGCACGTCTTGCAATGGACGCAGTTGGTGAAGTTAATTTGTAAGCGTCCCTCTACGTTGCCGCTCTCTTGCTTCTCGAAGAGCGGCTCGTAGACGGCCGCCGGGCAAAAGTACGCACACGGATTGCCGTATTCGACGGTGCACCGTTCTTTGCAGATCGTGGTATCGGCGACGTGCAAGTGGCAGGGCTGATCTTCCTCGTGCATCGCGCCGCTGTTGAACACGTCGGTGAGCTTGTCGAACGTGAGGACGTTGTCGATCGTCGCGCGCGACGTCTCCTTCGGTTTGTATCCCACTTTAAGCATGCGCTCGTAGCCGGCTTCGCCCTCGAGTTTCTCTTTGAAACCGAAACCGCGGCCGCCTAGAAACGTCGATAAGCCGGCGTTGAGCACGCCGGGGATCAAGCCGCCGGCAAAGCCCTGGTGGAAGTTGCGTGCGGAGCGCATCTCCGTGTAAGCCCACGACGCGTTGAAGCGCCGCTCGTAAGCCGACAGCGTCGCGCTATCGTACGTGTCGGCTTGCAACGCATCCCAGGCCGTTTCGGCGGCCATCATGCCCGACTTCATCGCGAGATGAACGCCTTTGAGGCGCATGCCGTTGAGGAAACCGGCGGAATCGCCGATCAGCATCAGCCCATCGCCGTACAACCGGGGCATCGCGAACAAACCACCTTCGGGTATCGCCTTGGCGCCGTAACGAACCAGCTTTGCGCCATCGAGCATCTTGGCAATCGCGGGGTGCTGCTTAAGCCGTTGCAGTTCGTTGTGCGGATCGGTCGTCGGATTCTTGTAATCCAAACCGGTGACTTGCCCGATGTCCAAAATGTCGTTGCCCATCATGTAGATGAAACCGCCGCCGAACGTATCGGGTGCAAGCGGATAACCCAGCGTATGAATCACCGTTCCGGCTTTCATGCGCCCGGGCGGAAGCTTCCATAACTCTTTGACGCCCGCCGCGTATACTTGCGGTTCGCGTCCTTCGTCCAGACCCAAACGCGGGATCGCCTGCTTTGTCAGCGTGCCGCGCGGGCCTTCGCCCAGAACGACGATCTTGGCCAGGATATCCGCACCCGGTTCGTAGTTGGGTTTCGGATTGCCGTGCTTGTCGACGCCTTTGTCGCCGGTGCGCACGCCGATGACGCGATCGCCGCCCCACAATAATTCTTGGCCCGGAAACGCGGGAAAAACTTGCGCGCCCGCTTCTTCGGCTTTGGCCGCCAGCCAAACGACGATCTTTTGCAACGAAGCGACGTACTTGCCGTGATTGTTGAGGGATGGCGGCGTGAACGGCGCTTTGATCTTGCCGCCTTGGGTGAGCAGCCACAGCTCGTCGGCGGTGACGGGCGATTCGATCGGCGGATGGTCGTCGCGCCAACCGGGCAGCAGTTCGTCGAGCGCGCGCGGATCCAGGACCGCGCCCGAGATCGCGTGATTGCCGACCTCGCCGCCTTTCTCGATCACCAGAATTTCGAGTTCGCGTCCGGCCGCTTTGGCCAGTTGCGCCAATCGATACGCGCCGGCCAGACTCGCGGGTCCGGCACCGACAAAGAGGACGTCGACTTCGAGTAGATCGCGTTGGGCTGCCATGCTCAGCGCTTCGCCAAAAGTTGCGAGATCGCTCCTGCCAGCGCCGTGCGATGCATCGCCAGCCTGGTTTCCCACGGCAGGCGCGAGGGCGTTTCAAAAGTTAGCACCCGCCGTGCCGCGTTTCGCGCCAGCAACAGCGCGTAGGAGAGTCCGCCGATCGCCGCCGCTTCGACAATCGGCTCGGCCCGCACGATACCGCGTTCGTAGCGGATGGCGCCCGGCGGCAGCGCCGATCCAAGATCGTAGTCCGAACCCAGCGTTTGAATCGGGAAACCGGCCGCTTCGACTGCGGCGATGGTCGCGGCACCCACGTCGCCGACACCGTACTCGTAGCAATAGAAACCCTGCGCGTCGCAATCTTCGTGCAAGTCGATCGCCAGCGCAAACTTCCGATCGCGATTGGAGATCACGATCGCTTTTGCTTCCGGCGAAGATCCGCCGCGACCGAAAGTGCGATTCACATCAACACCGTCGGTGCTCTCGCGCGTTCCCGCGTCCAAGCCGGTCGGATTGCTGCAAGGATAGATGCGATACGCAAAGCGCGCGTCGAGCGCGTCGTCTTCCAACATCGACAGCAACGCGGTCGGCCCAGCCGGTTCGTCGCCATGTACGCCCGCCGAAAGCATCACCGTCGGCAGGTCCGCCTCCCCCACCTCAACGCACAGCAACGTCCGCGGGGCACCGACACATGCAACCTCCCGCACCCGCGGCCCACGCGCCCTCAGCGCCTTCACGCGCCGCTCAAAATCTGTATAGGTCACGCAAACCGCCCTTTCCGCCGGCCGTTTGCGTGGCAGTTGTTCCTCGGAATCTCTGGCAATTCGTAATACATTCGACTACAATAGGAGCATCTCCCC
>DATKGB010000195.1:0-7822 GCA_035544315.1 Verrucomicrobiia bacterium | reverse complement strand
GGAGAGAGAGGACTTCCTGGGTCCAATTCCTCAAGGGCTCTTCGGGGACCCCAGCCGGCGCGTCGATCGTGCGGCGCGGCGCCAGCATCGCGTAGGCGCCTAAGGCGACCCCGATCCCGAGCACGACGATCAGGGCCTCTTGCACCAAAGACATCAGCGCGCCAACGTCTCGCGAACGGCTTGCAGCGCGGCATCGAGATCGGGGAACGATCGGCGCTGCAACGCGTCGAGAAATTCGATGGTTTCGGCGTCGGAGAGTTCGTCGAGCACGTCGACGAGCGCTTCGCGATAAACGGCCAGGGCGGGCGTCTCGTTGGGCAGCATCCGCGCGATGGCGTTCCAGGCAAGCGCGCCGGCCAAAGGCGCTTGGGCCAGCCGTTCGCCGATCTCGCGCAGCGCTTCGATATCGCATTCGCCTCGCAGCACCAACGCCGTCCCGGGCGGCTCGGCAGGCGTGCCGCGCGCGTCGGCAACGCCGTGTAAGAAACGTTCGAGCGTTGCCCGAAACGACGGCGTCTCCAGGTCGCGGGGCGCGACCACGTAGTTGGGCAAACGCAGCTTGATGAACAAGCGGTCCAGCGTTTCGCGCAGCACGTCGCGCTGGGCGGAGAGCGTGGTCGCGTGCTCGTCGCCGATAGCGTCGGGGAACAGCGCGCGAATCGCAAACAGATGCGTGACCAGCCCTTCGAATCGGGCTTCGTTCAAAAAACGTCGCGTTCGCGCCAAACGCTCGTCACCGAAGGCGACGATCGTGCCGACGAACGTGGCCGATGGATGCAACGTCACCGACGATTGGCCGACATCGAGCGCTAAATATTGCGGCGTCTCGTCGACCGCGTGCCCGACCGGCGTGGCGGGCGGCAATTCGACGAAGCGTTCTTCGGTCAACGCGCGTTGGCCGCCGGCGAACGTCGGCCCCAGCATCCCGTCCACGCCGAAGGGTAAGCCGGGGATCGTATTGGCAAATGCGGGCGTCGCGCGCACGTGTAGCTCGGTGGCGACAATTTCGTCGACGCGGTCGCCGTCGTAGGCCAATGTGGCGATTCGCACGATCGCTTCGCCGGCGCCCAAGCCGTTGTGCACGACGTCGCGCCAGCGAATCGTCGCTTCGACCCCGGGGTCGACGTCGTTGAGCGCGATCCCGCGTTCGGCCGCAAACGGCGGCAACGCGCCGACGTCGCGTACCGGAACGTCGTTGACCGTGGTGCTGTTGGGAACGTAGATCAGCGTATTTGGTTGCACGATCGCGATCTGCGCGCGACGCGCCGGGCCGTCGCCGCCGTTGCGAACGTGAAGAAACCATTCGACCATCTCGCCCACGTCGACGCCGTCGGCGGGTTCGCTCCGGAACGTTCCCACGGAGAAATCCGCTTGCGCGGTCGTCGCGATCGTCAAGCGTTCCAACGGCAACGGCAGCATCGCGTCCGCGCCCAGCACCGCGTCGACAGTAACCGGATAGGCCCGCGCCAAGCCGCGCAGTAAGCGCAATCCCAGCCGCGCCTGCGCGGACGCACCCGGCGCGATCTCGCCAAAGACGATCGTCGAGCGCTCGCGCGTCGCACCGTCGACGGACTCCAAACGCGCTTCGGGCGAAACGTAGAGCCGGATGCGAACGTTGTGGGCCGTGTCGCTTCCGTCATTGCGAAGATGCACGACCGCTTGCGCCAATTGATTGGGGCGCAGAACGCCGTCGGAGGATAACTCCAGCCGCGACGACGTCGCCGAGAACGCCGGATGCGAATCCACCCGCCAGGTGGTTTCGCGCAGACTGGTTTCGCCCGACTCGCGAGCGACTAACGCCGCACCCAAGCGCAGTTCGCTGCGATCGGCGTACGGCGAGCGTACGCGCGCGCGCACCGTAAGCTTGCGCTGGCCGTAGGCTTCGAGGGTTCCTAACGACGCCGCGTCGTCGTCGATGCCGACGCGCGCGTTGCGTTCGAACAGCCGCACTTCTTCTAATCCCGGATCGACGCGTAACCGCAAGGATGCGTCGGTGGCCGGCGCGCTGCCGTCGTTGGCCAGCGAGATGACGGCTTCGACTTCATCGCCGGGTCGCACGATTTCGGCACCAAGGCGCGCGATCGCATTGCGGCGTGGCGACAAGAACGGTTCGGACCGCACCAACACCGCCCGTTCGAATCGGCGCGCGGCATCGCTTCCTGGGCGTTGCGGTTCCCACGATAGCTGCAGCGTCAACGGCAAACTTTCGCCGTTGGCTAAGGGCGAGGCAACCATCACTTCGCAGGTCAGTTCGACCGCCTCCCCTTTATCGATGCGCCCGAGATCGAAGGTGGCTGCGTCCCTCTTGCGATCGCGCACCGGACGCCCGTCGATGCGCGAGCCGCCCCGTACCAATAACAGGGGGTCCGACGATTCGATCGTCGCCGTAACGCTTTCGGCCGACGCCGTGCCGACGTTGACCGCACGCAATGCCAACGCGACCCGACTGCCCGGTTGTACGTCGTAGGCCGGTTCCACCACAAAGGTCGTGCGATCGTCGGAAAAGTCGGGCGAGGCCCCTACGGCCAGCGACGCGGGCAGCAGCGAAAAGGGCGCGGTCTCTTGGGATGCGACGCGCGCGCCGGCAACGATCGCGGTGCCGTCGGGAAGCGGATCGTCGATGCGCACGCGGTAAGCCAAGGTTGCCGTCGCGCTGGCGGGCAGGTTCGAGACGATGACCGGCGCGTGCACCCGGTCGAACGAGGTGGCCAGCTCGCGCTCGATCTCGCGACCGTTCACGCGCGCCGAGTTGGGAATGTAGCTGCTGTGGGGCGGGATCGGTGCAACGACGACGACATCGTGCGCAGACGACTCACCGGCGTTGTGAATGCGGACCAGGATGCCGACCTCGCCGCCGGGGACTGCGTCGTGGCGGGCTTCGACCGCGATGGTGCTCAAGACGTTTTCGAGTTGGGGGCGGCTGCGCGCGATCAGGCGGACTACGTTGGAGCCGACCGGCGCCAGCTCGAAGGAGGCGACCGCGGCCTGCAGTTCGACCGTTGAGCCGTTCTCGATGGCGCCCGCGACGCTGTAGGCGATCTCGATGCGGCGCTCTTCGCCCGGCAGCACGTCGCCGATGTGGGCACCGCCGCGCGCGAGCAGCGGGGAATTCCCTTGCTCGTCGTCGGCGGTCACGGTATCGAGTTCGCCCGAGCCGACCAGGTAGACCAAGCCTTCGGGAAGGTTGAAGCGCACGCGAACGCCCGTCGCCGGCGCGCCGCCTTGATTGCGGAAGGTGAACGTCGCGCGCACCGTCATCCCAGGTTCCAACTCGCGGTCGGGCGAAACGGCGAGGGTTCGGAGGCCCTCCGGTAACGTCGGTGCTCCTGGCGCGAAGACTTCGGTCAGGCTGCGCATGCGCCGATGTGCTTCGCCGCTAGGCAGAGGCCCCCTTGACGAAAATTCTATTCCGCGGAAGGTTCAATCCATGCTCGCTCCCTCAGAAGATCGGATTGCCGACGCCGTGTCGCGTCTAGGCAGTGAAAGCGCGTTCGAAGTTCTAGCGCGCGCGCGCGCGCTCGAAGCCCAAGGCAAACGCGTCGTGCACATGGAGATCGGGGAGCCCGACTTCGATACGCCCGCACATATCAAAAAAGCCGCGGTCGCCTCGTTGATGGGCCACGACACGCACTATACGCCGTCGGCGGGAATCGTCGAGCTGCGTTCGACGATCGCGCAGTATGCCAGCCGCTTCCGCAAACTCGACACGCCGTATAGCGTCGAGAGCGTCGTGGTCGCGCCGGGCGCCAAGCCGGTGATCTGGAATATTCTCTCGGCAATCCTCAATCCGGGCGACGAGTTCGTCTATTTCGATCCGGCCTATCCGGCGTATGCGTCGGCGGCCTCGTATCTGCAAGCCAACATCACCGCGATTCCGCTGCTGGAGGCGCGCGAGTGGCGCATGGATCTCGACGAATTGGAACGGCGCGTCAGCGACAGGACCAAAGTGGTCGTCATCAACTCGCCCCACAATCCGACCGGCGGCGTGTTGCTGCGCGCCGACTTGGAACGCATCGCCGCGCTAGCGCAAAAGCACGACTTCCTGGTCATCGCCGACGAGATCTACAGCCGCAACTTCTATTTCGATCGCGAATTCGATTCGATCGCCGCGCTGCCGGGCATGCGCGAGCGCACGATCGTGGTCGACGGCTTCTCGAAAGCCTACGCGATGACCGGCTGGCGTTTGGGCTATGCGTTGATGGCGCCCGAATTGGCCAAGATCGTCACGCTGTTCAACAACAACACGTTCTCGTGCGTCGCGACGTTCGTCCAGAAGGCCGGGATCGCCGCGCTGACCGGGCCCGACGATGAGGTCAAGCGCATGAACGAAATCTTCCGCCAGCGACGCGATCGCCTGGTCGGGGGCCTCAATACGATCGACGGCGTCTCGTGCACGCTGCCCGAAGGCGCGTTCTACGCCTTCCCCAACGTCACCAAGATCACGCACGACGACAAGGCGCTGGCAGCGTTCTTGCTTAGCACCGCCGGCGTCGCATGTTTGGGCGGATCGTCGTTCGGCGCCGCCGGCAAAGGCTACCTCCGCTTCTCCTACGCCGCCTCGCTCGACGACATCGACTTCGCGTTGGCCCAAATGAAAGCCGAACTCCCCAAATTTACCGGCTAAAGTCCACACTCGCCTAGTGGACGTCGCCGGTGTCATGCGCCGAGAGTCATGCGCCCCGTGCCATGGTGAGCGTAGGCCCGTAGGGCCGAAGTCGAACCAGCGACGTAACCAAGTGCGCCGCTCCTAATCCGTAGTCTTACGGACGCGGGGCGGTTGCCGATTTGCGATCATGGGTGCATGAAGAACGCATCGATTCGCATCGCCGCCCTTATCGGGATCATCGCCCTCCTGGCCGCCACTCCCGCCGAACGGCGCCTCGTCCACACCCTCTCCGTGCGCATCGCCCAGAAACTGCCGGCCTCAAGCTCGACCTTCTGCCGTCAAGTCGACCAAGGCTCAATCGAGTTCAGCGGCGACGGCCACATCGCACGCTTCACCCCGCCAGCGTTAGAGTGCCAGCAATGACCGTCGCAACGACCCGGCCGACCGTTGCTCCCGTCGTGGTGACTTTCGGCATTATTGCCACGGCACTGGCCGGATTATGCACGATTCAGGGGCCGGCCACTCTCTTTCAACAACTCTCGTTGGTGTGGCCGCTCTCGCTGCCCCTAGGAATTGGCTTAGCGGCGCTCGTTGCTATGTTCGGCTGGCAACTAAGAGCTACCACGAAACTTTCGTCAATGACCGTTTGGACCGCTTGCATGTTGGTTCTGCTGATCTCGCTCGCGATCGAGTTCCTCATGTTACTAGCACTCGCGGGATGCTGCTGAGATCGGCGTACGACATTACGTCGCTGGTTCGGCTTCGGCCCTTCGGGCCGGAGTTTATGCTGAGCCGAGTCGAAGCGCTCACCATGACACTGGCGAAGTTACTTGGCGTATAAGTAGATCGCGTTCGAAATCTCGCCGAGGACCTCGCCGGCGATGTGACCGCCGTCGACGTTGTGTCCGGATTGGAAGCGATTGAGATAGAGCGCGAAGACGATGTGGTGACCGTTGCGCGCGGTGACGTAGCCCGACAGGCCTTTGCCGTTGACCATGCCGCCGCGATTGAGCAGGTCGCTGATGCCCCACGTTCCGGTCTTGGCGTGAACTTTGCCTTTGGCCGGCGCGGTAGTTTGAATGTTGTAGAGCGTGCCGTCGACGCCGAGAATCGGCAGGCCGCGATAGAGATCGGCGAACCACGGTTGCGTTTGCGCGAAAAGCAGGTAGTGCACGATGAAGTCGGGCGTGAAGTACGCGTCGCCGCCCAGGCCGTCGGATTGGGTTGCTTGCGAGAGATCGAGTCCGGCTTTTTGTAAGAACGCGTGCTCTTGATCGAAGCCCGCTTGGAGTATTCCGTGCGTGGCGTGCGCGACATCGACGCCCAACAAATACGGCATGATCGACGCGTGCAGGTTATCGCTTACCTTGAGCGTGATTCTAACGTCTTCGCGCAGCGGCGGCGAGAGGTGTTGCGCGACCAGGTTTGCCGGCACGTACGACGCGCTTGCAACGCTCTTGTCGAAGGGCACGTCGCGCGGCGCGTCGGCGATTTGCACGCCGGCCTGCTGCAGCGCCAAGGTTAAACCTACGGCGGCAAAGCGCGCGGGTGTCGGAACGCGATAGGCATAGAGCGTCGCCGGATCGCTCGCTGGCACCGAACCGGTCAGCGTAATCGTGTGGTTGCCGTTGTCGGTGGCGATGTCGTCCATGTTGAGGGTGTTGTCGCTCTTGGGCGCGCCGGTGGTCGCTTTGCCGCTAAACGTTGCATACGGCGTCTGCGGCGAGACGGTAAACGTCACCGGGTCGCCGACGTTTTTTCCGGGCGTAACGATCGTGTCGATCAAGTTATCGTTGACGACGATCGGCGAGATGTAGGCGCCCGTGCCCGATTCGGGACCGCCGTCGGGGAACAGCGTCGTATCGACGGCGACGCGGCCGACGACCGCCGTGATGCCGGCCGCGGCGATCTGCTTGGCCAAGTCTCGCAGGACCGCCAGAGGGTCGCCCGGCACGGCCTTGGTGTCTGGACTTCCATCGTAGGAGTGATCCTCGTTCTCGAACGCCATCGTGCCGTCGGGTTGAATCCGTCCCGAGAGATCCGGATCGCCGCTGGCGACGAGCACCAAGTCGCCGTGCAGCACGCCGGCCGCATCGACCGGCCCGGTACGATAGACCGGCGACGTGAACTTGAAATTCGGTCCGAGCAGCGCCAGCGTCGTGCCCAGGGTCATCAATTTGGTGGTCGATGCGGGCTTCATGAACGTCTGCCCGTTGACCGCGTAAATCACCCGCTTGCTGTCGGCGTCGTAGACTTCGATCCCAAACAGCGTGTGCTTGAGCGACGGTCGCCCAGTAATCGCCTCGATCGCTCGAGCCAGCGTCGGCGCCGGAGTCGCGGCAACCGCGGACGCAGCATTGGCGATTAGCGCGAAGGCGGCAAGAGCAAACAGCGGACGTTTCATCATACCACGGCGTTCGGCTCCTCATCGACGCGCTCCGCTGCCGTACGACCCCCTCTCTACAGCAACTTCATCGCGCGTTTGACGTCGTGCAGCGTCTGCGATGCGACTTCGCGCGCGCGTTGGGTACCTTGCGCGAGGATCGCTTCGACGGCGGCCGGATCGGCGGCGATGATGGCGCGGCGTTCGCGAATCGGACGCAACGAGGCGTTGAGCGCTTCGGCGAAATCCGTCTTGTCGGCCGAACAGTCCAGCTCGCCGGAGCGGCAACCGACCGCGACGGTTTCGACACGCTCGGCCGAACCCACCAACTTCCACAACGCGAATACGGGGCAGATCTCCGGTCGACCCGGATCGCCGCGCCGAACCTTGAGTGGATCGGTGACCATCGCGCGCACTTTCTTGGCCGTGGTCGCTTCGTCGTCGCCGATGTAGATCGCGTTGTCGTAGGATTTGGACATCTTGCGCCCGTCGATGCCCGGCACTTCGGGCGATTCCGAGAACGTCGGCTGCGGTTCGACCAGCACCTCGACGCCGTCACCGTACAGATGATTGAAGCGCCGCACCACCTCGCGGCCGAACTCCAGATGCGCGGCCTGATCGCGGCCGACCGGAACGTATTGGCCGCGCACCGCCGCGATGTCGCATAACTGCAAGAGCGGATAACCCAGGAATCCGTAGGTTGCGATCTCGCCGCCCAGCTCCTCGATCTGCCCTTTATATGTGGGGACGCGTTCTAGCCACGACACCGGGGTGATCATTGCCAGCAGCGCTTGCAGTTCGCTAATCTCGGGCACGGCCGATTGCAGAAAGAA
>DATKGB010000194.1:0-6544 GCA_035544315.1 Verrucomicrobiia bacterium | reverse complement strand
CCTTAGCCTCCCTGCCCGCGTTGCCTGCGGCCGTATTGGCCGACCCTATTTCCGTTCCCCCGACCGCTCTACTGCCTGCTGGACAGACGACCTTGCGCTCGTTTGTTTCTGCGCCCTTCCCGCATCCTAGCCGAGCCGCCGGGCATGACTACCAGGGCAAGCATTATTCCGCGGCGGCCGCGTATAGCGACTCCACGGTCGGGATCTACGTGCCCAGCTATTATCGGCCAGCGAAAACTGTCGATCTGGTCGTGCACTTTCACGGATGGAACAACGATGTTCCGACCGTCTTATCGCACTATCTTTTGCGCGAGCAACTCGAAGCGAGCCGGCGCAACGCGATCCTGATCGTACCGCAAGGTCCCAAAGACGCGCCCGATTCCGGCGACGGGAAGATCGAACTCGATGACGGCGCCTTCGCGCGATTCGTCAACGACGTCGCCGGCTATCTGCAATCTGTAGGTGTCACGACGACGGCCTCGATCGGGAAGATCGCCGTCACCGCGCACAGCGGCGGTTACGGCGCGGTCGGCGGTTTACTCACGCGCGGCGGCATGAACGACGCCATCACCGATGTAATTCTCTTCGACGCTTTGTATGGCGACTTCGACGCATTTACCAAGTGGGCGAGCCCCGACCCATCGCGGCATTTCCTTAGCCTGTATACGGCCTACACCGCCGTCAACAATGCGACGGTCATGGCGAAGATGCAAAAGCCGCAGCCCAATCTCGTGATGCTCGACGGTTCGACGATGACGCTCGCGCAGTTGCAGACGCGCGCGCCGACCTTCGTCGTGACCGACGTCGCGCACGACGACCTGATGCAGAAACTCGATTGGTACGAACTGTTCTTAAAGTCGACCGCGCTGACGACTGCGTTCTAGGGGCCGATCAAACGCGCGAAGCTAGCGGACCCGAACACGTAGGCCATCACGACCGTGAGCCCTAGAATCATTACGAAGGCGCGTACCAGGCGGCGGCGTAGCGCCACGCCGATCTAGTCACCGCACGATTGGGTCGCGCAGACCTTGGCTTGCCGTACCGCCGAGGCCACGCCGGCGACCGGGAAAACCGTCAGGCTCGAGCCGGCCAGCGAATACCCGTAGCGCTTTCCGCGCAGGATCGTGACCCGCAGGTTGGTTTGAAAGATCCCAAAATCGCCGACGGTCGAGGCCAGGGTCAGGTCGGCGGCGATCGCTTTTCCGTAAACGGCTTGCACCATAGCGACGGCGACGCCGCGATGCTTTCGTAAATCGTAGGTCTGCGATGCGCCGAGCACCCCTAGGGTCTCGTCGTAGCTTTTCACGCCGTCGCCTGCGATCGCGCCGAACGCGAACGTCGCACCCGCGATGCGGACGGACTTGAAATACGCGGTCGCGCCGCTCATCTCGTCGAGACGCGTACTATAACCGCGCAGCGGCGCGTTACCGTTCATCCACGCCATGAGTTGGGGCGCCGACTGTCCCGGCAGCGCGCGCACCGGAACGGCCCCACCAACCATCGCGGCAACCATGGTCGCAACGACGGCCACGTTCGGAACGATTTTCACGTGAACTCCTTCATATCGACAACGCCTTGCGGATCGCGCACGAGTTCGGCAACGACACGATCCTCGTATCGTTGCGAAGCGCTCAAGCCCGCGACGACGCCGTCGCGATCGGCTTGATTGCGACTCTGGCTCAGTTTGAGCGACCCGGTCAGCGCGTCGACCCGCAGTTCGAAGCCGACGATCGCCCCGAGCATTGCGTCGATGTATTCTCGCGGTGCGTCGGCAACACGCCACGGCCGCTCGAACCCGGATTCGAAGCGGACGGTCAGCTGCTCGACCAGCTGCAGCAAACGCGTACGGTCGTCGAAGAACGCGATCGTTCCGGCAGCGTGCACGGCGATGTAATCGTATGTCGGTACGACCTTCCCGGTTTGCGTTGTGGTCGCGTACCACGACGGCGAAATGTACGCACCGGCAAGACGAAAAATCGCCAGCGCCGGGATCTCCGCGTTGAGGTCGCTCCACTGCACGTTGGCGCGCGCGACGTGCCCGCGGATGACGCCGTACGCGCCGCTGCGCTCCAGCAGCATCGGAAGGTGAGTGGCGTGCAGCGCGCTCGCACCCGCGGTTACCAACGTCGCTAAACCGCTTGCCTCGATGACGGCGTGCAGCACCTCGACGCGCTCTTCGCGATCCGCCGGCGACGCGTAGAGAAGGGCATCGGCTTGTGTCGCCCAGTCCATGGCGCGCAGGTTCAAGCAAGGCCCGCTCGCCGCCTGGTCGAAACGTGCGAGCATGGCTTCACTAGTTTCGAAACCCAACTGGGGTCGTTTGATCGGGCAAGGCATCCTCGCCGGCATCGTCGGCGGCATTCTGATCGATGCGTTCCAATACTTCAGCACGCTGGCAACGACGCCCCAGGCGTCGATCGTCGCTAACTGGCAGTATGTCGCGTCCTCGGCCGTCGGCGCGATCGCTTACACCTCGACGAGCTACGCGTGGCTGGGTCTGCTTTTCCAGGCGATCGTCAGCATCGCATGGGCGATCGGCTATGCCTACGTCGCCGCGACCCGTCCGAACGTCATGTCGACGCCGTGGCTGTCGGGCCTGGTGTTCGGCGCGGTCGTCTGGCTGATCATGACGTTCGTGTTGATGCTCGACCGCATCGCCCCGCCGCTCTCGGCGACGTCGGTCGTTATGGGCCTGATCGCGTGCTGCATCTTTTACGGAATCCCGGTCGCTCTGACCGTGCGCGCCGTAGCCCAGCGCGCGTAATCGCGTGATCGGGCGGCTGCACGTTTCGACTTCTGCATTGCGGCGCAATGCCGAAACGCTGCGCGCGCTCGTCGCGCCGGCCAAGTGCGCGTTCGTGGTGAAGAGCAACGCGTATGGTCACGGCTTGGTCGAAACAGCGCTAGCCATCGAGCCCCTCGCTGCGGCACTGTGCGTGTACGCCGTCGAAGAAGCGGTCGCATTGCGCGAAGGGGGCGTTACCGCACCGATCCTCATTCTCGGACCCGTACCGCCCGACGCGCTGGCCGACGCCATGCTCGCGCGCGCGCAGATCGCGTTGTGGGACGTCCACGGTTACTTACGCGACGTACTGACGACCGCGAGTGTGCATCATCGTCCGATCGACGCGCATGTGAAGCTCAACACCGGGGTCAACCGCTTCGGCTTGGATCCGCGTGACGCGGTCGATGCGATCGAAGAATATCTCAAACATCCCGAACTCAACATCGCAGGGGTCTTCTCGCACTTGGCATCGGTCGAGGAACTCGACTCGCCCTATACCGAGTTGCAAATCCAACGGTTCCTCAAGGCACTCACCGGGATGCAGCCGTTGTTTGCGCAACGCAATCTGCAGCCGACGACGCATATCGCCGCATCGGCCGCGGCGATGCTGTTCCCGCAAACGCGCATGGACCTAGTGCGCGTCGGCATCGCGTTGTACGGACTATGGCCGTCGCCGCAAATCCGCGACGCGCTCGACGGTCAAGACGTCGCGCTGGAACCGGCGCTCTCGTTCGTTTCGTCGCTGGCGACGGTTCGGGAGGTCGCCCGCGGCGAGCCGATCGGTTACGGCTGCACCTATCACGCCGCCAACGCCATGCGCGTTGGCGTCGTTCCGCTCGGATATGCCGACGGAATCCCGCGGGCGCTTTCCAATGCCGGCGCGTTCGCCGTGGACGGCGCGTTGTGCCCGATCGTCGGGCGCGTCTGCATGAACGTGACGCTAATCGACCTGAGCGAGGCGCGCGGCGCCCACACCGGTTCGCCGGTAACGCTGATCGGACACGACGGCCAAGCCGTCGTCAGTGCCGACGATTGGGCGGGATGGGCCGGAACGATCAACTATGAAATCGTCGCCCGGCTGCCCGCCGAAATGCCCCGCAGCCATGACGCGGACGACCTACCGCCCAACAACATTTAGCTCTCGCTCTCGACCCCACAGCCACAGGTCGCCGCCGCACAGTAACAATGGGCGAGATTGTCCAATAGAGCGGGGATGTCCGACGGTGTGACGTACCGCGAAGCCACTCGCGACGAGCTTTCGATCTGCGCGACCTATTGGTACCGCATGTTCGAGGACATGGGATCGCCGCTGCTCGGCCGCTTGCCTGAAGACTGGCACGAACGGTGGTTGCGCGTCTATCGTCCGCATTTCGATAGCGAGACACTGCGCTACGACGTCGCCTGCATCGACAATCGCATCGTGGGAACCTCAGGCGCTTCGATTCGCCACGATTCCATCACCGACGCCTCCAGCGGTCGCATCTTCGGGGTCTACGTCGAACGCGCATATCGCGGCCGCGGTATCGCAGCGCGGTTGGCAGGCCGCTCGCTAGCGTGGCTACGCAAATGCCGTTGCGCGCCGATTACGCTGCGCGCGTCAGAAACCGGGCGCCCGATCTACGAATGCCTCGGCTTCAAACCCGTCAACGAAATGCAAATCGACGAGTAACGTCGCGTTAAGCGACGGCGGCGATAGCAGCGGCTAGATCGAGGGTTCCTTGATACAACGCGCTGCCGACGATGCACGAATCGACGGCCGGCGGTACGCCCGCTTTTAGCTCCCGCAGATCGTCGATGTTGCGCGCGCCTCCGCTGGCGGTGACCTTGATCTCGGCGGCCGCTGCGACCGCACACAACGCATCGAGATCGTAGCCTTCGCCCATGCCGTCGCGCGCGATCTCGGTGAAGATCACGCGGGTGGCGCCCCACTGCGCGACGCGTTTGATCAGCGCGTCGCGGTTGACCGGTGTACGCTCTTGCCAGCCGCGTGTTGCAACCTCGCTCCCGCGCGCATCGATGCCGGCAATCACGCGATCGCCCAAGCGCCCGATAATGTTGCGCGCACCGCGCTCGTCTTCGACCAGCAAAGTGCCGACGATCACGAACGCCGCGCCCTCGTCGATGCGCAGTTGCGCTTGCTCGGCCGTGCGGATGCCGCCGCCGGTTTGCACCGGTACGTCGACCGCGCGACAGATGCGCCCGATGGCCGCGTCGTTCTCGCCCGAGCCGAACGCGCCGTCCAGATCGATCACGTGAAGCCGCTGCGCGCCCGCCGCGACGAACGCTTTGGCGCGTTCGACCGGATCGTTGTCGTAGCTCGTCTCTTGGGTGGGGTCGCCTTGCTTCATGCGTACGCATTTACCGCCGCGCAGGTCGATGGCCGGGATCACGATCATTGGAAGCTTTCCTTCGCCGTCATTAGGAGGAAGTTATCGAGCAATTTGGCGCCGCTGCGCTGACGTCGCTCGCCGCCCACGTTACGAGAGGCTGCCGTTGCCGGCGCCGCGCCTATCGATCGCAACAAACGGCCCCGGCGCGGGACCGGTGTACGTCGCCTGCGGACGGATCAGACGATTGTCGGCGAGCTGTTCGAGGATGTGCCCGGCCCAGCCAGCGATCCGCGCACAGGCAAACATGCAGGTGAACTCATCGCCGGGCATACCCAAATCCGCTAGCACCGGCGCGGTATAGAAATCGACGTTGGCGCAGATCTTCTTATCGGGTTTAGTCTCTTGCAAAACTTTGTTGCTGGCGTCTTCGAGCGCGCGCGCGATTCCGTAGAAGCGCCGATCGCCTACATAGTCACTTAATTGCTTGGCCATCGCTTCGAGATGGCGCGCGCGCGGATCGCGCACTTTGTATTCGCGATGCCCCATGCCCATGATCCGATCGCCGCGCGCGAGCACTTCGCGCACGAACGGTTCGGCACGTTCGGGTGAGCCGACTTCGACGATCATATCGAATGCCGCGCTGGCAGCTCCGCCATGCAGATCGCCTTCGAGCGTCGCGACCGCGCTGGTCACCGCAGCATAAATATCCGCGCGCGTCGAGGCGGTAACGCGCGCGGCAAACGTCGAGGCGTTAAACGAATGATCGGCGAGTAATACCAGATATGTATCCAGCGCATCGCTCTTGATTGCAGCCGGCATCTCGCCGGTGCGCATGTAGAGAAAGTTGGCCGCTTGCGATAGATCGTGGCGCGGTTCGATCGCTGGCAGATCGCGGCGTATCCGATCCCAGGCCGCCAAGATCGTCGGCATCTTGGCGATCAGTTCGATCGCGGTATGCACGTCCGATATGTGTTCGCCGCGCTTGTTGACCGGCGAAAATAGTCCTAAGCCGCTAACGATCGTACGCAATACGTCCATCGGCCAGGCGGTCTTGGGCATGCGGTGCAACGCGTTGATCAACGGTTCGGGGATCATGCGGCGAGCGCCGATCTCGGTTTGGAGTTCGTCGAGCTCGCGCGCGTTGGGCAGATGCCCGAACAGCAGCAGATGGACGACCTCTTCGAAGCAAACGTTGGGCGCCAAATCGTCGATGTCGTAGCCGCGATAGGTGAGGCGGCCGATTTTGCCCTCGACGTTGCTGAGCATGGTAGTGCCGACGATGACCCCTTCGAGGCCTCGATCGACGACCAAACCGGTGGTAGACAGGGTGGCATCCTCCAAGAAATTCTGAGACCCCACCCCTTCGGGCGAGCGCGCGGGACCCCTAGCAGTTGGGCTCCATTGGATGGCGAAGTGCGCACTGATGGAC
>DATKGB010000193.1:0-4613 GCA_035544315.1 Verrucomicrobiia bacterium | reverse complement strand
CCTATCGGGTCGACCGGGAGGGCCTAGCCCGCGGTCGAAAGGCCCTACCGATGGAAGACGTTCTCGATTCGTACCTTTTGGAAAGCCGCCCGAGCAAGGCCCAGGTCGTGGAGGCGCTCATCGGTACGTCGCCCGTGCCCGCCGTCGCCGGCCCCTATATCGAAGGCTTGCGCCTCCTGCGGGATCGGACGCCGGACTTGGCGCTGGTGGCCCTTCGGTTGGCGCTGGCCGGGAAGACGGTCGGCGACGGCTCGGTGATCGATCTCCGAAATCTCGCCGAGCGGGCTCGCAAAGGCGAACCCGATGCCGCGCAAGCTTACCGCGCGGCACTGGCCTGATGGAGGCGAATAAGGCGAGCGGCCCAGGCGCAGCGAAACGAGCCCCCGAGGAGCCGCGTTAAAGAAGATGATGGATATCGTGAGGTCGGTTGCAGTCTTTGCGCTCGTCGCGTTCCTTGTGGGGGCAATGGGTCGGCCGGCCTTTGCCGCGCCGCCCGGCCCGGGGTTCTATTCTTCGGACGATAGCCACGCGCGCGATCGCGGCACGATTTCGGGCCAAGTCCTCGGGGTCGACTACGGGCGCGGACAGCTGATCGTTGCCAACGCCCGTGGGCGAATCGCGATCTTGGTGCTGCCCAGTACGACGATCTTTCGCGGTCGGGATTATGCGACGCTGACCGATCTCACCAACGGCATGCACGTCCAGATCGAGGCCAGCGAGATCGACGGTCGGCTGATCGCGCAGATCATTCGCATCCTATAAGTGAAACTCGTCTAGTGACGCTCGTCGCTCGCGATCTGCGAAAGCGTTTTGCCGAGCACGTCGCGCTCGACGGGGTCTCGTTCGCGGTCTCGTCCGGTCAGACGCTAGCGATCGTAGGACCTTCGGGAGCCGGCAAGAGCACGTTGTTGCGCGTGATTGCCGGTCTGGAACGTCCCGACGCCGGCACCGTCTCCTTGCACGACCGCGATCTGGACGGCATGCAACCCCAGCAACGGCGCATCGCGATGGTTTTTCAAGACGACGCACTGGTCCCGCGCATGAGCGTTGCAGAGAATTTGCGCTTTGCGATGCGCGGAGCACCCGCCCAATCGCGGGTCGTCGAGTTGGCTCGCGCTCTGCACCTTCACGAACATTTGGCCACGCCCGCGCGTCAACTCTCCGGCGGCCAGCGCCAACGGGTTGCGATCGGCCGCGCGCTGCTTTCCGATCCGTTAGCGCTGCTGCTCGACGAGCCCGTCGCACATTTGGATCCGGCGTTGCGCGCGCACGTGCGCGACGAAGTCGTCCGCTTACGCGAGCGGTTTGACGGGCCGATGCTCTACGTCACGCACGATCACGTCGAAGCCATGGCGTTAGCCGACCGCTTGGTGATCCTCATCGATGGGCGCATCGAGCAGGCCGGTGCGCCGCAATCGGTCTACGACGCTCCGCGAAACCTGCGCGTGGCAAGGTTTTTGGGAACGCCGCCGATGAATCTGGTGGACGGCGTGTCCGAAGCCTTAGGAATGGGAAATGTCGTGATTGGGATTCGGCCCGAGTACGTGCTTGTCGGCGACGGCGGCCCGTTGCGCGGCCGGATTCTCCGGCGCGAACGCGCGGGTGCAGACACCTTTCTCTTCGTCGAAACCCCGCATGGCACGACGATCGCACGCATCGATTCGACCGCTCCCGGCGACCCCGGATCGACGGTCGCGCTGACGTTTCCGCGCGAGCGCGTCGTTCGCTTCGATCGCCTCACCGGGGAGGCCATAGCGTGAACGAACTCCGCCGTCTTGCCGCCGGAGTCGTCGCCGTCGGCTTTAACGGCATAGCGCTCGGCGACGACGTAATCGGCGCGTTGACCGACGTTCCGCTCGCGGGCTTCGTCTTGTTCGGGCGCAACGTCGAATCCGTCGCGCAAACGCGAACGCTCACCGACGCGCTGCGCGCGCACTACCCTGCAGACTTGCCCCCGATATTGGGAATCGATCAGGAGGGCGGGCGCGTGTTGCGTATCCGCGAGGGGATCGAAGAGATCCCGTCGATGATGGCGCTGGCCGCGACCGGCGATGTCGAATTGGCACGACGCGCCGGCGAACAAACGGGCTTCGATCTTCGGCGCGCGGGCCTCAACGTCAACTTCGCGCCGGTCTTGGATCTCGCGCTCGATCGTATGAACACGGTCATCGGGACGCGCTCGTTCGGCAGCGATCCGCAGCGCGTTGCAGAGTTTGGCGGCGCGTTTGCCGCAGGCATGCAAGCCGGCGGGGCGATCGCCACCTACAAGCACTTTCCGGGTCACGGATCGACGGCCGTCGACTCCCATCTCGATCTACCGACCATCGATGTAGATGAAGCCACGTTTCGGGCGCGCGATCTGGTTCCATTCGCACGACTGCTGCCAGGCGCGGCCGCACTGATGACGGCTCACATCATCGTTCGATCGCTCGACCCGGCCAAGCCCGCGACGTTGTCGCGCGCGATCTTAACCGGATTGCTGCGCGACGAGATCGGCTACGACGGCGTCGTCTTCACCGATTGCATGCAGATGGATGCGATCGCGCGCGGGGTGGGGAGCGCGCCCGGAGCGGCGCTGGCGATTGCCGCGGGCGCCGACTGTGTCTTGATCAGCCACAGTTTGCAAACCGCGCGGAAAAGCGTGGAAGCGATCGAAGCCGGGGTGCGAAGCGGGGCGATTCCGATGGAACGAGTGCAAGATGCCTACGAACGCACCCGACGTCTGCGCGCGTCGCTAGCCGCGCCCTTGCCGATCGACGCGCGCGCGCCGCATCCGGGGATCGGACGGACGATCGGACGGCGAGCGGTCACCGTGCTGCGCGGTCAAGCGTCCGCCGATCCAACCGCGGATATCGCGATCACGTTTGAGGGCACCACCACCGAAGGCGTCCAGGGGACGCACACCGTCCATCCGTCGTTGCGGCATGAGGCGTCGGCATTGCACGAGATCGTGCTCCCGCTCGACCCGATCGACGCGGAAATCGCCGCTGCCCTTGAGAAGTTGGATGCGAGCGATCGACGTCCGATCGTGCTGATGCGCCGCGCGCACGTCTATGCACGGCAGGCCGCCGCGGTCGGTGCGATCTTGGCGCGCCGAAGCGACGCGATCCTGGTTTCGACGCGCGAACCTTTCGATGCGTTGCTGTTCGAAAACGCGCGAACGCTGCTATGTACCTACGGAGACGACCGCCCGTCCCTAGGCGGTTTGGCCGACGTCCTCTTCGGCGGTCACCCAGCGCAAGGCCACCTTCCGCTCGAGTTGTCACCTGTCGCCTGATTTTTCGGGTGTCGACGCGGTGCTTCAAGCCGCCTGCGGATCGGAGTTCACCGCGGCGGTAGCGCGCATCGAACGTCACGGCCGTCCGGTCTTCCAGCGCGCGTACGGCGTCACGCGCGACGACGCGCAGGCGCGTCCGATCTACGTCGATACGCGTTTCGATCTCGCGTCGCTGACCAAACTCTTTGTCGCGACGGCCGCACTTGGCGCCGTCGCCCAGAAGAAGATCGACTTGGACGAGCCGCTGACGCGCTGGTTTCCGCAATGGCGCGCGAGCGCGCACGATGCAATCACCTTACGAATGCTCTTGAGCCACGATGCGGGCTTGAACAGCGGCGCGGACTTTCGGCAACTGCTGGGCTTCGATATCCTAACCTACGCACTCGATCGCGAACTGATCGGCGTTCCGGGCGAGAACGTCGTGTACTCCGATCTGGGGTTCATCGTGCTTGGCGCATTGCTGGAGCGCGTGTACGGCGCGTCGCTGCCGTGGATAGTGCGCGACGCCGGCGCGATTTTTGCGCCGGCGTCGACCATGCGTCCCGACATTCCGGCGACCGAAGACGACGGCTGGCGCGGACGCGTCCAAGGCGTGGTGCACGACGAGAAGGCTTATTTCATGGGCGGGGTCGCCGGGCACGCCGGACTGTTTGGAACGGCGGCCGACGTCGCGCATTTGACCGAGCGTTTCTTGGGTTCGTTAGGTGGGCGAAAAACCGGGACGCTCCCGTTGGAATTGGTCGAAGAGGCGACCCGCGAACAGGCCTACGACCCGGTCTTGCGGCGCGGCTTAGGCTGGGCGCTCAAGACCAGCGACGAGAATTCGTGCGGGCGGAGGTTTTCAATGCAATCATTCGGCCACACCGGCTTCGTCGGAACGTGTGTCTGGGCCGATCCGGTCAAGGATCTGCAGGGCGTGCTGCTGACCAACACGGTCTATTTCGGACGGCGCGATACCGCCGGATTGCGCGCGGCGTTCTACGACGCGGTCGTCGCCGGCGCCGACGCATGATCGCCGTCGGCTTGATGAGCGGCACGTCGCTCGACGGCATCGACGCCGCGCTGGTCGAGATCCGTCCGCGTGGCGCGCGCTATACGATCGAGCTGCTGGACTTCGTCATGCAGCCATTCGCGCCGGAACTTGCCGACGCGCTGCGCGCGGCGCTTCCGCCCAATGCGGGAAGCGTCGCACAACTTGCAACGTTGCATCACGATCTTGGGCTGGCGCTCGCCCAAGCGGCCGGTGCGGTCGCTCGCGAACGGCGCGTCGATTTCGTCGCTTCGCACGGTCAGTCGATTTGGCACGAGGACGAACGTCGGATCACGATGCCCCCCC
>DATKGB010000192.1:0-3382 GCA_035544315.1 Verrucomicrobiia bacterium | reverse complement strand
CGCGAACTGAGCCGCCCGCAGTACGCGCAATGGATCTTCCTCGAAGGTTTGGGGGGTCAGGATCGAGATGCGGCGCGCGCGGATGTCCTCCCAACCGCCGTGGGGATCGACCAGCTCGCCCCCGGGCAAGGCGCGCGCGATCATATTCATACGGAAATCGCGTCGTGCCAGGTCGTCCTCGAGCGAAACGTCGGGGCCGCTTTGGACCTCAAAGTCGCGGTGGCCGTGCCCCGTCGAGCGTTCTCGCCGCGGTACGGCGACGTCGACGGTTCCCGAATCGGTGGTGAGCTTGAGGACGGCAAAGGACGCGCCGACGACGTCGATCCGCCCCAGCGGTTCCAGGCGCGCGCGCAACTCATCTAGGGCGACGCCGACGACGACGTAATCGAAATCCTTGGCCGCGATCTCGACCGACTCCGCGGCCGCGCGCAGCTCGTCGCGCACGCGCCCGCCCACGGCGAACAGCGCGCCGTCCGGCAGCGCTCGGGCCAGTCGTGCGTCCAGCGGATGCGGGCGATAGGTTTGAATCAAAGTTCTCTCAAGTTGAGACAAACGCTGGAAACTTCCCGGTAACTCTCGCGTATTCTATCCGAAATGGTTCGTACGATACTCGTTCGTGTGTTGGCCGGCATCCCCGCCGTGGTAGCCGCCCTGCTGTTGGCGACGCCGGCGCTCGCATGGGTCGATCACACCCAAACGTTCCCCGCCGTCAAGGTCGCGACCCCGCCGGTGCTCGACGCCGCGCTGACCGACCCGGTCTGGCAAACCGGGTTCAAGATGACCGGCTTCTTCGACTATACGACGCGCGAACCGGCCAAAGACGAGACGCTTGCCTACGTGCTGTACGACGAGCACAACGTGTACGTCGGGGTTCATTGCGCGCAGGCCGGGACGCCGCTCACGGCCGTCCAGACCGTCGATCACGCCGGCGTTTCGACCGACGACAACGTGTCGTTCAACGTCGATACCGCCGGAAACGGATCGCGGGTCTACCAGTTCCGCGTCAATCCCAAGGGCATTCATGACGAGTACTCCAGCGAAAATGCCCGCTACGCTCCCACCTGGACGAGCGTTTCCAAGATCTTTCCCAACGGCGATTACAACGTGATGATGGTCGTTCCGTTAGCGGCCATTCGCGGCAATAGCACGCCGCTTCAACAGTGGCGTTTCGATCTCGTCCGATTCATCGCCCAAACCAACGACGAATATACGTGGGCGTACGAGCCGACCCAAACCAACGTCGGCAATTCGCAGAACTGGCCGTTCATGACCGGCATTGCGATCGCGTCGCGCGCGACCCGCCCCCGGCCGCACGCCGACGTCTATGCGCTCGGCAGCGGCGGCGCGGATCGACGGCAGTTTCAAAACGGCATCGGTGCGTTCGGCGACAATAACCCCCGCAACCTAGGCATCGACCTGACCTATCCGTTCACCAACTCGCTGGCGTTCGTCGGAACGCTCAACCCGGATTTTTCCAACGTCGAGCAAGATCAAACGACGATCGCGCCGCAAGAGTTTCAACGTCAATACAACGAGTATCGTCCGTTCTTCTCTCAGGGCGCGCAGTACCTCAACTCGCTGCCCGGCGTGAACATCAACTCGGCGGATATGTTGCTGTACACGCCGGCCATCGGCATCTTCAATCACGGCGAGAAAATCGAGGGGACGCTCGGGGAGAATTCGATCGGCTTGCTCAACGCCGGCGGCAACGGCTTCGACGACGCCGCGTACGGCTATTCGTTTGCAAAGAACGATGGGTCGCTCGTGGCCGCGATCCAAGGCGTTTCCGCAACGACACCCGCGACGACCGATATCGCCAGCGGCTATGCGCTGGCTTCGACCAACTCGCACAGCGGTGCGTTTTTGCTCGCTAAGGAGCAGACCGATCGCGGAACCTTCGTGACCGATCCCGGTCAGGCAAACGACTTCACGTTCGGTGCCGGCACGCAGGGCGCATCGACGACGATGTTGCTCGACTACAAAGACATCGGCGCGCAGTACAACCCACAGTTGGGCTACATCCAGCTCAACGACCTCAAGGGACCGCAATTTTTCGCGCAATACAACGGCGTCGGCCACAAAGGCGGCTTCATCAAATCGTATTCGCTGTTTCAAGTTATCGACCGCTACGTCGATCACACCGGAGCGCCGCGTCAAGTCGACCTGGACGAAAGCGCCAACGTGACCTTCAAGGATTTCATCTCGCTCGGATATGGGGATTTCTCGAGCGAGCTGGGCTTCGGCGGCGTGAACCTCCCGTTTCATCAGCAGAACGTCAGCTTCGGCTACAAGGACGGTTCGCCGGCGCCGACCGATGCGAGCTATTCGTGGGGACCGTACGGCAGCGTCTTCGTTCAGCAGTTGGATTATACGACGAGTGAGACGTTCGGCGTCTACGGCGTTTCGCTCGAATACGACGGCACGGTTGAAAAGGCCGAGCCGTATTCGCCCCCGGGGACGCCCGGACTCGACACGCAATGGCTACGCAGGGTGTCATTCACGCGTTCGTTCGGCAAGAATACGAGCTTGGCGATCGGCCTTCGCGCGATCAACGGGAATGGCGGCTACGCCGTTCCCGGAACAAACGTGGCGCTCTCGTTCCACGAACGCTTTGCCAACCTGGACGAACTCTTCGTCGACTACGGCACACCCGCGGCGTATCAGACGCTCCACCGCCTGATCGTGAAATTCGTCTTCCACGCCGGCGGCGGTTCGGGTACGTAAAAGGAATTTCGGCGCTTCTCCGTCGAACGTATGTTCGATGGAGATTGATTATATCGAGTTTATCGTTCGCGATATCGAGGAAACCAAGGGGTTCTTCGGATCGGCGTTTGCTTGGAACTTTACCGACTATGGACCGGAATACGCGTCGTTCGACGACGGCCGCTTGACCGGCGGTTTTGCCAAAGGCGAGCCGGTGCCGGGCGGCCCGCTGGTGATCCTGCGAAGCGACGACTTGGAGGCAGCTCGCGCGGCCGTCGTATCCGCCGGCGGGACGATCGTCAAAGAGATCTTCGCGTTCCCGGGCGGCCGCCGCTTCCACTTCGCCGACCCCTCGGGCAACGTGCTAGCCGTCTGGTCGGAGAAATGACGTCGCCGAAGCACGGGCGGCGGCGAGGAAGGCGTCAATGATGCCGCTTCCGGCGGGACCGTCCAAGCGTTCGGGATGCCATTGAACGGCAAGCAGCCAGGGTAAATGGGCAGCCTCGCTGCGCTCATAGGCTTCGATCGTGCCGTCCGGTGCGGTCGCAACCTCGATGAACGGGTCGGCCAGCCGGCTGACCGCTTGATGGTGCGATGAATTGACCATGATCGTTGAACCGATTACGCTTGCCAGCATGGATCCGGGCCGCACGGCCACACTATGGCGGGCATCTCCGCG
>DATKGB010000191.1:0-4939 GCA_035544315.1 Verrucomicrobiia bacterium | reverse complement strand
AGGGTATTTGGGGTTCCGGACAATTCAGTGTGGGCTCTCCTGGTTTTAAGCGCGCAAGAAGAATGCTTTCAGATACGAGGTCTCGGGCATCGCCGGTTGGACCGGGTGGTCGGGCGGATGGCCGTGGCTCTCGAGAATTTGCAGACGCCTGCCTTCGGCCCGCGCGGCATCGAGCGCGATGCGCGACAATCGCTCGGGGCCGACGTGCTGGGAACACGAGCTGGAGATCAGGATCCCGTCATCGACGAGCACCTTGAGCGCGGCGCGATGCAGCGCGAGGTAGTGCGCTTCGCCCGCGACTTGATCTTTACGTCGCTTGACCAACGCGGGCGGATCCAAGACGACCAGATCGAAACGTTGCCGCTGTTCGCCCAGTTCGCGTAACGTCGTTAAACCATCGCCGTCGATCGTTTCGATCGCACCGCCGTTAGCCTGGGCGTTGGTCCGCGCGAACGCAAGGGCGGGGGCGGAGTCGTCGATGCAGGTTACCTCGCTGGCCCCGCCTCGCAGAGCCGAGACGGCCCACGCACCGACGTACGAGAAGACGTCGAGTACGCGCGCGCCTCGGACGTAGCGCCGCACCCGCGCGCGATTATCCCGCTGATCGAAATAGTAGCCGGTCTTCTGGCCGCCGCGCAGCGCCGCGCGCAAGAGCATGTCGCCTTCGCGAATTTCGACGTCCTCGGGTACTTCGCCGATGCTTTGCGCCAGGGGCACCATGCCCTCGAGGGCGCGTGTCGATTCGGCGTTGGAGAGCAATACGCCGCTAGGTGCGAACACCTCGTGGACCGCTTCCAAAAGCGGCTCGCGCAGAGCTAACATGCCGGCCGCGTTAATCTGCACCGCAAGCGTATCGCCATACCGATCGATGACCAACCCCGGCACGCCGTCGGATTCGCCGAACACCGCGCGATAGAACGGCTCGCGATAGATCCGATCGCGCAGCGCCAGCGCGCGGCGAAATCGGGCGGCGAACCACTTGCGGTCGATGCTCGCGCGCGCATCTCGTGTCAACAAGCGCGCGGTGATCAACGCGTTGGGGTTGACGTACGCGGTCCCGATCGGATTGCCGCGCGAGTCGGCAACACGCGCCAACGCGCCGGGGGTAAAACCGGTCAGCGGCGTGCGTCCGACGTCGACTTCGTTGGAGAATATCCAAGCGTGACCGAGTCTCACGCGCTTGTCGGCCTTGGACAGCAGGCGCAGTTCTTTCATGCGTTCGTCAGAGGACTTTGCGCGAGATCGTTTTGGCCTGCATGAACAGCAGCAAGTAATCGCGGCCGCCGGCTTTGCTGTCGGTGCCCGACATATTGAAGCCGCCGAACGGATGAACCCCGACGTACGCACCAGTCGACTTGCGGTTGAAGTACAGATTTCCCACGAAAAACTCTTCGCGAGCCCGTTCGATCTTACGATCGTCGCTGGTGTAGACCGAACCGGTCAATCCGAACTCGGTATTGTTGGCAATCTCCATCGCGTGATCGAAATCGGCGGCTTTGATGATCGCCAGGACGGGGCCGAAGATCTCTTCTTGTGAGATGCGCGCGTCGGCGGCGACGTCGGCGATCACGGTGGGCTCCAGGAAGTAGCCCTTCTCGCCGACGCGGTTGCCGCCGGCGACCAGGCGTCCTTCACCTTTACCGATTTCGATGTACTCCGAGATCGATTTGAGCGCGGCGGCGTTGACGACCGGGCCCATATAGGTCTGCGGATCGGATGGATCGCCAACGGTGATTTTTGCAACGCGCGCCTTGAGCTTGTCGACGAACTCGTCGTAGATCGTCGCATCGACGATCGCACGCGAGCACGCCGAGCACTTCTGCCCTTGGAATCCAAACGCCGAAACGGCGACGCCTTCGACGGCCGCGTCGACGTCGGCATCGGCGGCAACGACGATCGAATCCTTGCCGCCCATCTCGGCGACGACGCGCTTAATCCACTTTTGCCCGGGCGCGACCTTGGCGGCCAGCTCGTTGATGTGTAAGCCGACTTCTTTGGAACCGGTGAACGAAATGAAACGAATCTGTGGGTGGCCGACGATCAAGTCGCCGATCTCCGAACCCGATCCGGGCACGAAGTTCACCACGCCGGCAGGCACGCCGACTTCGTGCAGCAGGTCGACGAACCAGGCGGCGATCACCGCCGAATCGCTCGAGGGCTTGAGCACGACGGTATTTCCGGTCACGATTGCAGCGCCAGTCATGCCGATCATGATAGCGCCCGCGAAGTTCCACGGGGGAATCACGGCGCCGACGCCCAGCGGCACGTACACCAGCTCGTTTTTCTCGCCGGCGATCGGCACGATCGGGTGGGGCTGGGCGTAGCGCAGCGCCTCGCGCGCGTAGTATTCCAGAAAATCGATTGCCTCGGCGATGTCGCCATCGGCTTCGACCCACGACTTGCCTACCTCGTAGACCAGCAAGGCGTCGTAGGCCAGCCGGCGTTCCCTCAGCTTGGCTGCCGCGGCAAATATGTAGGCCGCCCGGTCGGCCGGCGCGACCCGCTTCCAGGTTTCAAACGCCCGAGCGGCCGCCGCGATGGCGTCTTGGGCTTGCGCCTTGGAAGCCGAGCCGATGACGCCGACAACCTCCTGCGGATCCGACGGATTGGTCGAGGCAATCTGCTTGGTGGTCTCGATCTTGCGTCCGCCGACCACCAGTGGATAGCTTGCGCCGAACGTCGCCCGCACCTCGGCCAGGGCTGCGCGCATTGCCTCGGCCTCGGCGGGCTCCGAGAACGACTTGACGGTTTCATTCTGAAAAGGCGCGATGCGGTCGAGCGTCGTTGACACCGTATGTACTCCTGGAGCGAGGGTGGAGATAAGACTTCGAGCGGGGCCGCCGCTTCCATCCTAACCCGGCGCAAGCCGCTTCTTTTGCCACTTTGTCGGTAGCGGGCGGGCGGCAGCGATGAGAGAATCCGCTCGTTATGGCGTACTATATCGCGATCGTCGGCGGCGGAATCGCCGGAACGACCACGGGCTCCTAAATCGTGGCGTTCGTAGTTCGGCGCATGATCGCCGACGACATCGAGCCGATCCTTTGCCTGTTCGAAACGGTTGCGGCCGAACGCATCTACATCGGGACCGAACCCGGCTTCGATCGAGCGGCCTATCGCGCGCGCCTCGAGCGTGGCTTGCTTCGTGACGCGATGCCAACTTGGGTGGTTATCGCCGACGACGCGCCGTCGGCGTTGACGGGCACGCCGACGATCGGTCAACTCGGCATCTGGATGAGCGACGATGACGGCCCGACGCTAGGCATGATGATCGCGCCGCCGTTTCGCGGGCACGGCTTAGGGCGTCTATTACTCCAAACGGCGATGGCGTGGACGCGCGATGCCGGCTATACGACCTTAGCGCTCTTAGTATTTCCGCACAATCGGGCGGCAATCGCGCTGTATCGCGCGATGGGTTTCGAACAGGTCGCCTACTACGAACGCGACGTGCGCCGACAAAACGGCGAGGTCTGGGATACGATCCTCATGCAGCAGCGGCTCTCATGAAACCCGGAGACCGGCACGCTCTTGATCTTCTTCTTAGGTCAGTTCTTCAGCGACGGGCTCGCTAACGGCGTCGGTGAGGGGAACGGCGTACGCGTCGGAATCGGACCCGGGCTAGGCGCAGTATCGCGCAAGCTCACGATTTCGTTGATCTTAAAGCGCATCATCCGCTCGCCCATCGTACCCAGGCGATAGCAGCTCAGGTATCCCGACGGCGTGAAGAATAAATGCCCCGGGAATGCGGTGTTGCCACGCATCTCCAGCCCGTTCGTGAAGCCGCCGTTGGCATCCATCGCAATCGGATAGGTCAGGCCGTACCGCTTGCGATATAAACGTACGGTATCGTCTGCTTCTTCGCAGTCCATCCCGATCACGCGCAGACCGCGATCGTAATATTCCTCGGCGAGCGTGGCGACCAGCGGCTGTTCTTCATTGCACGGCCCGCACCACGTCGCAAAGATGTTCAGCCAAACGCTGTAACCGCGGTACCGCATCAAATCGAAATCGGGGCCATCCAACACGCGCATCTTCAGTTCCAGCGGGCGATCGTACGGCAAGGTCGGGTTGACGTGACAGAGTGAAAGCGGGTTTGGACGCGCCGTCGGCGACGGCGAAGCCAAAGGCAACGGCGACGGAACGGCACTACCCACGAGCGCTGCCGTTACACCATGAAGAAACGCGCTACGAAACAACTCAGCCCACTCCCTAAGCGAACAATCTCTCGATCAAATGCTCCACCCGGGTTGCGGCCTCCTGCCCGTGCGCTCCGTCGTAGGCATCGATGAGCGCGCTACCCACGATGATCCCATCGACCAACGGCGCGACTTGGCTGACATGCTGGGCCGTGCTGACGCCGAAGCCGACGGCCAGCGGTTTGTCGGTGACCGTACGCAACCTAACGACCTGATCGCGCAGCGGCGAGAAATCGGGCGTGGCGGCGGCTCCCGTTACGCCCAGTCGCGATACCACATAAACGAAGCCGCCGGATGCCGCAGCAATTCGCACGGCTCGCTCTGGCGATGTTGACGGTGCGACCATCAGCGGCATCTCGAGGCCGTGTCGAACCAGTGTTGCGCGCAGTTCGTCGCTCTCTTCGAGCGCGATATCGGGAACGATTACCGCCGACGCCCCGGCGCCCGCGGCATCGCGCGCGAACGCGTCCAGGCCATATTGGTAGATCGGGTTGAAATACGTAAACACGATGATCGGCGGTCCGCCGGCAGCGCGAAAGCCGGCGACGAGCGACAGCACGTCGGCAATTGTGGTTCCGTTTGCCAGCGCGCGCGTTCCGGCCGCCGCGATCGTCGCACCGTCGGCGAGCGGATCGCCGTACGGGATCCCTAGTTCGATTGCGCTCGCGCCGCGACGCGCAAGCACCGCCAGGATCGCCTGGGTCGTTTCAAGATCGGGATCGCCGGCCATCACGTACGTCCCCCCC
>DATKGB010000190.1:0-19014 GCA_035544315.1 Verrucomicrobiia bacterium | reverse complement strand
AGGAGAATCGCGAGAGCGAGCCGTTCGGCGACAGCAACGTCCTGACGGGAAACCGACTAGACGTGGAAGATCTTACCCAGCAGTTGTTGCTGAGCTCGATGCCTCTGGGGCTGCGCTGCAGCGACGACTGCAAAGGCCTGTGCGGAACGTGCGGGACGAACTTGAATGCGAGCATTTGCTCGTGTAACGACGGAGACCATCGTGGCAAATCTGAAGTGGAAGACCCCGCGCAGTAAAACGCGCAGCCGACGTGCGGCCAACTGGCAACTCTTGCCGGTGACGACCGTGGAATGTCCGCAGTGTCATCAGTCCAAGCGGCCGCATTTCGTGTGCGAGAGCTGCGGCGCGTACGACGGTCGGCAGGTCGTCGAGGTCAAGGACGCGCACGCCGGCCACTCGCACGGTTAGCGAGCCGTAACCAACGTTGTCTCTGACCGGCGTCAAGATCGTCGCGGTCGGCCGCTATGCGCCACCGCGCGTCGTCACGAACGAGGACTTCCAGAAGTGGGGTCTGGATACGTCCGACGAGTGGATCTCCTCACGTACCGGCATGAAGCGCCGGCATTGGGTCGACGAAAATTCGGCGACCAGCGACCTGGCCGTTGAGGCCGGAAAGCGCGCGCTGGCCAAGGCCGGCCTGACCGCAAACGATATCGACTGTTACGTCGTCGCTTCTGCGACGCCCGATTATTCTTTTCCGGCGACCGCCTGTATCACCGCATCGCGGCTGGGCGCCAAAGATAAAGCCGCCTTCGATATCGAAATCGCCTGCAGCGGTTTCATCTACGGCTTGACGGTCGTGTCGGGCTTGATCCGCAGCGGCGTCTACAATCGCGTGATGCTCATCGGCGCCGAAACGCTTTCCAAGCTGATCGATATCAAAGAGCGCTCCACCGCGGTTTTGTTCGGTGACGGAGCCGGCGCGGTGATCTTAGAGGCGTCCGAAGAAAATTCGTTCTTGTCCTCCGAACTGGGCTCGGACGGAAGCCGCCCGGAATTGCTTCGCGTGCACGCCAGCGGTTCGCGCAAGCGGGTCGACGCCCAAGCCCTGCTCGACGGCGAGACCTTCATTCGGATGGACGGCCGTGAAATCTTTAAGTTCGCCGTCACCAAGATGATCGACGCGACCGGCGTCGCCCTTCGCAAAGCCAATCTTACAAAGGCGGATCTGGATTATTTGATTCCGCATCAGGCCAACCGCCGCATCATCGACGCGGCCGCGAAATACCTCGATATGCCGCCCGAAAAAGTCGTCGTCAACATCGAAGAATACGGCAACACCTCATCGGCCTCGATTCCGATGGCGCTCGAAGAGGCGGTCGAAGACGGCCGCATCAAGCCCGGCAACGTTATCGTTTTCGTCGGCTTCGGCGGCGGTCTATCGTGGGGCGCGGTCACCTGGCGTTGGGCATGAGTTCGGGCGAACGCGCGCGCGTTGGTGCGATCTTTCCGGGCCAGGGTTCGCAAAGTGTCGGCATGGGCGCCGACGTATCGGCCAACGACGCCAACGCCAAGCAACTCTTCGAGCGTGCCTCCAAATTGCTCGGTTACGATCTGCTGGCAATGCAGGCCGCCGGACCCGATGAAAAACTGCGCGAGACGCAGGTCAGTCAACCGGCGATCTTCGTCACCAACGTCGCGCTGTACGCCGCCGTCGGCGCCGCGTTCGCACCGGTCGTGAGCGCCGGTCATTCGTTCGGCGAGATTTGCAGTTTGACGATCGCGGATTCGCTGACGTTCGACGATGCCGTACGAGTGGTGGACCAACGCGGACGCGCGATGCAAGCTGCAGCCGACGTGGCTCCCGGGGGCATGTCGGCGGTCCTCGGGCTGGACGACGCGAGGATTCGGCAAGTGGTCGCAACGGTGCGCGAGCGCACCGGTTTGCGGGTGGAACTGGCCAACTTCAACTCGCCGACGCAAATCGTCATTAGCGGCGATCTGGCCGGCGTGCAAGTCGCGGGCGAAGCGATGCTCGAAGCCGGCGCCAAACGCGTCGTCCCGCTCAATGTGTCGGGCGCTTGGCACAGCGCGCTGATGAAGCCCGCGGTCGAGCGATTTGCCGCGGCGGTCGCCGCGGCTACGTTTGTGCTGCCCGCGTTCGACGTCGTCAGCAATGTCGACGCGCGGCCTTATCGCGACGTGGCGACGATCCGACACAATTTGGTCGCATCGATCACGCAAGAAGTGCGTTGGCACGAAGTTGCCCAACGACTGATTTCCTACGAACTCGACCTGGTGGTTGAGTTCGGCGCGAGCCCGGTATTGGGCCCCTTGATGAAACGTATGTCGGGTGCGCCCGATGCGATAAGCGTCGGCGATTTCGCGGGCGTGCAGAAATTGCGCGAGAAGCTCGCGCAGTTGCAAGAAGTGCGGCGATGAAGTTTGACGGCAAGATCGCGCTGGTGACCGGCGCGAGCCGCGGCATCGGGCGCGCGATCGCCGTCGAACTGGCGGGCCGCGGTGCGGATGTTGCTTTGGTCGGTCGCGATCGCGAGGCCCTGGACGAAACCGCGGCCGCTTGCTTACGGGCGCGGGCCGGATGCAAGATGCTCGCTATCGTCGCCGACGTCGCGGACAGCGCGGCCGTCGAGGGATTCGTCGCCCAGACGCTGGCCGAATTCGGGCGGATCGATTTTGCGATCGCCAACGCGGGGCAATCGATCGACGGATTACTGCTGCGCCTGCGCCCCGAAACGATCGACCGGCTGCTCGACGTCAACCTGAAATCGGCGTTTTATCTGTGCGGTGCCGTCGCCAAACCGATGATGAAGCAGCGCGGCGGTTCGATCGTCCTGATCTCCTCGATCGTCGCATTGACCGGCAACGCCGGCCAATCGGCCTACGCCGCCTCAAAAGCCGGCCTTTTGGCCTTGGCCAAGTCGCTGGCAAAGGAGTTGGGTTCGAGGAATATAAGAGTCAACGCCGTCGCTCCGGGCTTAATCGAGACTGCGATGACGGAGAAGATGCCAGAAGCCGCTAGAGAGTTTATGCTCAAGCAAATTTCGCTCGGGCGCTCCGGTAAACCGGAGGACGTGAGCGGTGTCGTTGCATTCCTATGTTCGGATGCAGCGGCGTACGTCACCGGTCAGACGCTCGTCGTCGACGGTGGCGTGGTGATGTAGCCCAGATGGAATTCAACACTCGAAAGGAGACCCATGGCCACCACGTTTGATAGAGTCAAGAAAATCATCGTCGAGCAACTCGGCGTCGACGAAGCCGAAGTAACGCCGGAAGCCTCGATCACCGATGACCTGGGCGCGGATTCGCTCGATCAGGTCGAGCTGGTGATGGCCTTCGAAACGGAGTTCAACATCGACATCCCCGACGAAGAAGCCGAGAAAATCAAAACCGTCGGCGATGCCGTCAAGCGCGTCGAGGAGGCCACGGCCTCAACGTAATCGATGTTCGATCAACTGAGCGACCGGCTCGCCGCGATCTTTTCGCGCTTGACCGGCCGCGGCCGCCTGGGCGAGGACGACGTCAATAATGCGATGCGCGAAGTGCGCATCGCACTGCTTGAAGCTGACGTTTCGCTGACGGCTGCCAAAGCTTTCGTCGCTCGCGTCAAAGAGTTGGCGATCGGCGCCAACGTGTTGGAGTCGCTTACTCCGGGGCAGACGATCGTAAAGATCGTCCACGACGAATTGATCGGGCTGTTAGGCGGCGCATCGGCTCGCCTGACATTCTCGGACGCTCCGCCCTCGATCATCATGCTCGTGGGGCTGCAAGGCTCGGGTAAGACGACCCAAGCCGGCAAACTTGCACTGCGTCTCAAGGAACAGGGTCGGCGCAGCCTGCTCGTTGCGGCCGACGTTTACCGTCCGGCCGCAATCGCGCAACTGCAGACCCTCGGCAAACAAGTCGATCTGCCGGTCTACCAAGCCGGGCTGGGCGATCCGGTGAAGATTGCGCGCGACGGCGTAGCCGAGGCGCGTCGCCTGGGGCTGTCGACGGTCATCATCGATACCGCCGGGCGCTCGCAGATCGACGCGGATCTGATGGGCGAACTCGAACGGATCAAAGCGGCGATCTCTCCCAAGGAAATCCTGTTAGTCGCCGACGCGATGACCGGGCAGGAGGCGACCAACGTCGCCAAAGGGTTTCACGCCAGCTTAGGGATCACGGGCGTTATCCTCACCAAACTCGACGGCGACACGCGCGGCGGCGCGGCGCTATCGATCTTCGAAGCTACCGGCGCGCCGATCAAATTCATCGGCGTCGGCGAGAAACTTTCCGCGCTGGAAGCCTTTCATCCGGATCGCTTGGCGTCGCGCATCTTGGGCATGGGGGACGTGCTTTCGCTCATCGAGCGAACGCAAGGCGTCTATTCCGAAGAGCAGGCCAGAGCGCTGGAGAGCAAGCTGCTCAAACAGCAGTTTACGCTCGACGATTTTCTCGAACAGTTGCGGAGCGTCAAGAAGATGGGCTCGATGGGCGAGCTGATGAAGATGATTCCGGGCTTGTCGCGTGCGTTGCCCAAGGATTTCGAGATTCCCGAAAAAGAACTGAATCGGGTCGAGGCGATCATCTGCTCGATGACCACCCGCGAGCGCGCGTATCCCGAAGTTCTCAATGGTTCGCGCCGCAAGCGCATCGCGTTTGGAAGCGGGACGCTGGTCTCGGACGTCAACGCGCTGGTCAAGAAGTTCGGGGACATGAAGCAGATGATGAAACAGTTCGGAGGCGGCAAGAGAGGCCGTTTGCGTATGCCCGCGGGTCTGCCGCGTTAAAGGTTTGCTCTCTCAAGCATGTCGCGAGCTTTCAATCGCGGCACACATCGAAACGTAGGAAATAATGGTAAAGATCAGACTGCGCCGCATGGGCGCCAAGAAACAACCCACGTACCGCTTCGTCGTTGCCGACTCACGCTCGCCGCGTGACGGCAAGTTCATCGCGATCCTCGGACACTACAATCCGCGCACCGAACCTCGGACCGTCGAAGTCGACGAGGTCAAGGCCAAAGAGTGGCTCGCCAAAGGGGCTCAGGCCAGCGTTACGGTCGCGCGCTTGTTTGCCGAAAAGGGCATCATGGAGCGCCGTCCGCACTCGGACACCAAGCGGGCGCCCAAAAACAAAAAAGGCGACGCATAGTGAGCGCGTTCGATGATGAGTTCGGACTCTTCGGTGACGAGGCCGGCGACGGCGAACGTAAATCGACCTTAGGCGCGCGCAACATCGACACCAAAGAGTCCACGCCCAACGACGTCGATTTCGAAACGGCGCCCCCGTCCCGTGGCCGCGGGCCGCGTTCGGGCGAAGCGGGTTTTCGCGATCGCGGACCGCACGAACGCGATTCGCGCCCGCCGGCAGATCCGGTCGCTTCGGCCAAGCGCGCTACCGCCGTCCTCGAGTACATGGCCAAGAAATTGGTTGCCAAACCCGACGACGTGACCGTGGACTTGTTTGCCGACGAAGACGGCAAGCCGGTGATCGAGCTGGTCGTCGACCCCGAGGATTTGGGGAAGGTAATCGGACGCAACGGACGCGTCGCCCAAGCGTTGCGAACGATCGTGCGTGCCACTGCCGAAGGGCGCATCAGCGTCGACATCCTCGATAGCGAAGAAGCCGCCGAGGGCTTCGATGACGACCACGCAGCAGACTGACCTCGCGGTCGGGCGCATTGCCGGCCTCTTCGGTCTGCATGGGGAACTCAAGTGCGATCCGTCGAGTACGGGTCGCACCGTCCTTTCTCGCGGCAGCCACCTGCGCTGCGAACGCGACGGCTCGTCGCAGATGGTGACCTTGGCGTCGGTGCGCGAGCACAAGGGCCGGCTCTTGGTTCGTTTCGAAGGCATCGATTCGGCGACGGCCGCGACCGCCTATACCGGTTCGACGCTGTACGCGCGGCGCGAGCGCTTGGACGTCGGCCCGGGAGAATATCTGGACGTCGACTTAGTCGGCTGCGTTTTAGAAACCGAGTCGGGCGCACCGTTGGGAAGCGTGGAACGCGTCGACCATTTTCCCGCTAGCGATATGCTCGTCGTGGGCGGCAGGATGGTGCCGATGGTCGGCGCTTTTATTCGCGCAATCGATATGGAGAGCAAACGCATCGTCGTCTCGCTGCCGCCCGGCTTGCTCGACGACGACGGGTCGACCGACGCTTCGTAACGCTAAGAGTTCGACGGATGCGCGGCAGCGTACGCGGCGGCCGTTGCGTTAATCGCGTCCTGCAGTCCCGCGGCGGTCTGCATTGTATGGAAGATCGTCGCTCCGAAACACGTATACACGTCCAAGGTAAACCTCGACATCGTTTTTCCGCGGAATCCGGATTGATGGACTTGCGATAAGGAGCCTGCCGCGACGGTCGCATTACGATTCGCGCCGCAGATTCGATCGGCTGACTGCGCGACGTCGACGATCGCGAGATCGCTGCCTTGCGTCCGATACGCGCGCGACAACGTCGCCTGCAGCGCCTGGGTTGCCGAGGTGAGCGTATCGGCCGATACGTTAGGACCACTTACCCGCGGGACGATAACGACGCGCGTCGGTTTGTTGGCGTCCGCGATTTTTACCGGCGGAGCGAAGGAGCCTTGGCCGGTTCGGTTGCCGTGCTTGAGCAATCCGAATAGGTTGCCGAGGCCGCCCAGACTAACGCTCGATCCGTTGTCGACCGACGGCGTCGGGCTGGCTTGCGCGTCGCTTTGATCGACCGACGCCGAGTAGCGCCCGGAATAGGCGATGATGAACGTGCGCGCGACCTGCGCCTGCGCTTGAGCGTCGCTGGTGTTCTGGATGATCGCCGTGCGCGAGAAAACTTGGATGCCGGTCTGTACGCTGACGATTTGCTGAACCAGCGATGCGCCATCGCCTAACGGCGTCAGGAAGCCGCTGACATAATAGTCCGCGCTCAGTTTAAGCGCGTTGGAAAGATAATTGGCACGCGCGACCCCGGCAGGCAACGGCAGAACGTTGATGTCGGCCTGGCTTTGGATCTGCTGGGCGAAGATCTCGGCGACTTGGATACCCGTGGCCGATGGGAGGTCGCCCTGGACTTCAAACGGGTAGATCATCACGGACGGATTGATCGGTGCGGGGGTCGGCGAGGCGGTTGGCGAGGGTGTCGGTGCGGGGCGTGAGGGCCTGGCGGTACCCATCAAGGCGACGCAAGCGATCGCGGCGACTGCGCAAAGAAAACGGCGACCCGTTGAAGACAAGGCGTGACTCCTTTACGTGAACTCGGTCAGGGACGAAGTAACGAATGTGCGAAGCTCGGCGTTCGTTTGCTCGGGCCGTTCGAGCATCGCAAGGTGCCCCGCGCCGTCAAGTATTCGCACTTGGGCGTTGGGAACCCGGTCTGCCAAGAACCGTGCGTACTTGGGAGGGGTCATGACGTCGCGGTCCCCGGTCAGGGCCAGGAGCGGAACCTCGACCGATTCCAAGCGCTCGGTAGCGTCGTACGCGTTACAGGCCATAAAGTCGTCGAGGGTCTGCCGGGCCCCCACCTGCATAAGCATCGCTTGCGCCATCGTCACGCGTTCGGGCGTGGGGGCGGCGAACAGCAGCGTCGCGATGCGGTGCGTGGTTGCCAAGAAATCGGTCTGGAGGCCGTCGAGGATTTCGGCATTCACGCGCAGGCGCGAGCCGGAGCCGACTAAGACCAGGGCGCGTAGCCATAGGGAACGGCGTAGCGCCAGTTCCAGCGCGACGGCACCGCCCATCGAATGTCCGAAAACGACGACGTCGCGCAGGTCTCGCTCCCCAACGTATGACGATACGGCGTCGGCGAAGCCCTCGATCGACGTACAGCCGCCGGGAGCGTCGTGCCCCGGCAACGCGATCGCGTGTGCGTCCGGAAAGGCCGAAAGCTGCGCGGCGAAGATGTCGCGCGTGCATCCGGCACCGTGGACGAACAGCAGCGTCATGATATCCCCGGCGTCGGCTCGACCGGGGCGAGGGTGTCGACCAGGCCGGGCATCGGCACGCTGTCCGACTGCGCCGCCCATGCGGCGCAAATCTGCGCGCCGAAGAGAAAGATCGACGCCATCAAATAGAACCACAGCAACAGCACTAGCGGAGCGGAAAGCGCGCCGTAGACGCGTGTAAAGTCGACACGCGTGACGTACTCCGCGAAGGCGAACTGCACGATCGGCCACATTAGCGCCGAGAACGTCGCGCCCGGCGCGCCGAAATGCCATTTCAAGCGGCGGTTGGGCAGATACGAATACAAGATTGACGAGACGACGAACACCAGCAACAGGGAGACGCCGTATCCGCCGATCTGCGCGAGAAGGCTGAAATCGGGGACGTTGGCCATCGCCAGCGCGAAGTAAATCATGAACGGCAATACCATCGCGACGAGCAGCACGATTCCCACGATCGGTAGCATGACCAACGATAGGACGATATCGTGGACGAGGGGCCGCCCCTTGGGTACCCCGACCGCGCGATTGAGTGCGAAGGCCAGTCCCATGAACAGATTCTTGCCCGACCAAATCAGGATCACGGCGGCGACGATGCTGGTGAGGCCGCGGGCGTACATATACGTTTGCAGATTGACGGCGATGTAGTCGTGCAGCGTCGGTGCCAGAGTGTCGATGAACGCGAGCAGCCGATGCTGCGCGATCGTACTGACGTTGAAAAAGTAGGACAAGATCGTGAGGAACAGCACCATCAGCGGAAAGAGGGCGAAGATGGCATTGAACGCGAGCGCTTGTGCCAAGAAGGCGCACCCGTCGCGCGAGAAGCGGAGGGCCGCCTCGCGCAAGGCTAAGAAGAGTCGGTGCATCCGAAGCGGTATATCGGCCATGCGTGCCGATTTTCCCACCCGGCGTCGCGTTGATGCTCGTCCTCGACGGCCGCCCGATTCGCTCGTACACGCCGCTTTCGCTCCGGCACGGCCGCGTCGTGGGCCCGATCGAGCCATACCTGACGCGCGTGGCCCAGCGGATCGACGTCGTGGGCAACTACCTCGTCTTGACCCGCGGATCCCATCACGTGAGCGTAGCGGCGATGGCCCAAGATGCCGGGCTGGCTCAAACCGAGGTTGCCCTGGCCCCGCTGCTGCGTGGGCTGGGCGAGCGAGTCGTGCTGAACGCGCCTGCTGGGAGGATCGAGGTGACGTCACCACAGGCGGTGACCGTCGCCGACCCGATGCCGTTTGACCCTCGAGCGCCACAAGTCGCGCCGGTGGTGGTTTTCACGCCAACGCCGGCACCCACTCCTCGTCTGACTTGGACGGGTACGCCGGTTCCGCGCCGCACGCCGATCCCGCTCGGCGCGTGGGCGACGCCAAAACCGCCGAACTAGTCGCTTAGCAGCATCAGTTCGGCACGCGCGATGACCGCGCTGGTGACCCGGAATTCATTGGTTGAGTTTGGGTGCGGGACGCCGCATGGCGAAATTGATCAGCCCGATCGCGACGGCGACGCCCAACGCGATCCAGACCTGGGTCGGATCCGTCAAGAGCGTGAGACCGAAGACCCGGTCGAGCGAGTAGAAGCCAAATCCGGCGAACGCCAGGCCGATCGCTCCGGCGACATACACTGCATTGAGTTCCCAGCCGCCGTTGCCGACAAAGAAGCCCTTGCTGATGTGAACCGATGCCACTGCAGTGATCATCACCACGAGCAGAAGCGCCGGTCCCAGCGCGCCCAGCAGGCCTAGCGCGATGAGCAAACCGCTGCCGAACTCCCCCAAGCCCGCGAGCGTCGCAAACGCTTTGGATGGCCGGAAGCCCAGCGACTCCATGAAGCCCGCCGTTCCGGCGATGCCGCCGCCGCCGAACCAGCCAAACAGCTTCTGCGCGCCGTGCGCGGCCATGCCCAGCCCAATAATCAGACGAACGATCAGTAGTGCAATATCCATAGGCTACGTACTTATGACACCCTGTCACCCTGAGCCTGTCGCAGGGGCGCTAACTCTTGATGACGAGGTCGCGAGCGAAGACTAGCTCTACACCGTCGGCGGCGATCTCGGGAAGCATGGCACGCACGGCCTGGAGCGTCGTCGGTCGAGGGTGGCCGATCGCAATCGCGCTGCCGGTGCGCTTAGCGACGGCAATCGCTTCGCGCAGTTGCGCCTCCGAGTACGCGACGGTAGCTTGATTGTCCAAAAACACGTCACGAGCGGCGGTCGGGAGGCCGGCGTCGGCTGCGACGTGTTCGGCGACAGAGTTTGCGGCCGTCCTAGAATCGATGAAGAAGAGACCGCCGTGGCTGACCAGCACGTCGACGACATCGCCCATCACGCGCGCGTCGGCGCTGCCCTTACTGCCTTCGTGATTGTTGATGCCCTGGGCGAGCGGCACTTGGGCGAGGTCGTCGGTGACCATCGCGCGGATCGCCGCATCGGTCATCCCGGTGGTCACTTCGCCGGGCCCGGGATAGACTCCCGAAACCGCTTCCATCGGCAGGTGCAGCATCACGCCTTTGCCGCCAGCGGCCGCCTCACGCTGGATCAAACCGGTGTAGTGGACGTCCGGCAATACCGACAATGTGAGCGGCACCGATAACGCGATGAACCCGCGTTCGGTTTCCAGCCATTGCCCGCAATCGTCGATGATAATGGCGAGTTTGGGACCACTGGTGAGAGCCGTTGGGGCGGGCGTCGCCGATGGCGCCGGCGTCGCCGTCGCCGGCGCCGTTGGCTCGGCGATCTGCAGCGGTGTGGCTGTAGCCGCCGATTCGGAAGCAGTCCGGCTTGGGTGCGATGGTTGCGCCGGTTTGAGCAACGAGCAACCCACCACCGCGCCGATGGCTAGGATTACCATCGAGACCAGAATCGCAGGTCCGCGCGGTTTACGCTTTGGTCGTGCCACGTGGCATGGTTCGCGCGCCGTCGCGCCACCTCATGCCCGGGTTACGTGGAAGGCGTTGCCAGGAGTTGCGGATATTTCGAGCGCAACGCGACGACTTTTGGTGCGTCGTTGAAGACGATGTACGGTTCGTCGGGATTATGGTCCATGTAATGCTGGTGGTAGGCTTCGGCGGGATAGAAGGCGCGCAAAGGAACGATCTGCGTGGCGATCGGCGCGCCGAACGCGTGTCGTTTGGTCAACGCGTTGACGTAGGCAGTCGCGGCGTCGCGCTGGGCTGGCGTAGTGTAGAAGATCGACGAGCGGTATTGGGATCCGTCATCGGGACCCTGTCGATTGACTTGCGTCGGATCGTGCGCGACGAAGAAGTAGACCGCAAACAACTGCTGCAGCGAAATTAGCGATGGATCGTAGACGATCTCGACCGATTCGGCGTGGCCGGTCTCTCCGGTGCTGACGATCTCGTAATGCGCCGTTGCCGACGCACCGCCGGCGTAGCCGACCGTCGTCGTCACCCCTTTAAGTCGCTCGAAGACGCCTTGCATGCCCCAAAAACATCCGCCGGCTAGCACGATCGTTTGAGTTTGAGCGGCGGGCGCTTTGAGCGGCACGGCGGCGATGATGGCGAGCGCGAGCAGGCCCGCATAGAGATTCCGAAGTTTCATATACTTCTAGAACGCTTGGCAGAGGTCGGCGGATGCATTCGTTACGATGCGGCCGGCTCGTCTGGTTCGCTTGGATCGACGGGTGGGCCGGGGGCGGTAATCCGTTGGGGAAGGCTGCGCAGCGGAATCGTCGCGTATCGATACCCAAAATAGGCACCGATCGCATAAAACACCACGGTCATAAAGTTAAATCCCGCCGAAATCACCTCGAAGAAGTGTGGCGCTAGCGCAACGACGGTCGAAATTATCGGGGCATGTTGGTCCTTAGCGACCATCGCACAGCCGGCGAGAAAGTCGCCCAAGGCACAGCCCAGCAGGGAGAGAATGGCCGCCGAAATGGCGTACGCCTGGCCGTGGCCGCGCCCGCACAAGCGCACGGCATAGGCGACCAGAAAGCCGACCCCGATCGCCATAAACCCGATTTGGTAGCTGCTCGCAGCGGTGACGGCCGCCCAGACAATTGCCGCGACAACCGCAGCGACCAGGCCGCCGAGGATGCCCACCGGCAAATTGCCGTCGCGAATGGAATCGGAATAGCTTTGCATATACTCCTCTAACAGGTTGGAGATGCTGTTCAAGGGGGCGTGGGTGGCGCCTCCCGAAGCGTCGGCAACGCATGGAGCTGTTTCGAACCGCGGGTCTGGAGTGTCACTACGGGGCGCGCGAGATTTTCGCGGGCGTCGATGCCGTCCTTAGCGACGGCGAGCGGATCGGATTGGTCGGTCCCAACGGGGCCGGAAAGTCGTCGCTGCTACGGATGCTAGCGGGGATCGATCGACCGGTGTCGGGTTCGATCGTGCGCTCGCGAGATACGCGCTTCGGCTATCTGGCCCAAAGCGCAGCGGACGAGACCGAGGCGACCCTCCAGGAAATCGTGGCTGCGGCCCTCGCGCTCGTTCCCGATATGGATTGGCCGTTGCAGAACAAGAAGCTGCGCGCGATGCTCGACGCGTTCGGTTTTGGGGCGGATGACTATGGACGATCGCTGCGGAGCTTTTCGGGCGGTCAACGCGCCAAAGCCGCGCTCGCGCATCTGCTGATCGACGATCCGGATTATCTGATCCTCGACGAGCCGACCAATCATCTGGATATTTCTACCGTTCGTTGGTTGGAATCGTACATCGCCGCCGATCGGCGCGCGTACGTCATCGTGTCGCACGATCGCTATTTCCTGGATCTGGTTGCTACGCGCGTTTGGGAGCTGGACCACGGTCGCTTTCATGTCTATTTTCCCGGACGGCCCGCATACAGTGAATACGTTCGCCAGCGCGATTTGCGGATTGCTGGGGAAGTGCAAGCGCATGAGCAGTTCGTGGCCGAACGCGATAAACGGCGCGCGACGATTGCTGGATTGCGCACTACGCTGACATCGAGCAACTATAGCCGGGTCCGAAGCCGCGAAAAGCAACTGGCGCGGGTTGAAGCGACGATGGTCGCGCCGGCGCCCGCCAGAGCCGCCCGCCCGATCGATGTGCGTTTGAACAGCGCGCGCCGAGCGACAACCTCCTTCGCCTTTGAAGCCCAGGGGTTGTCCAAAGCCTACGCGCAGCCGTTGTTTTCCGGCGTGACGTTCAATGTCGAGCAGGGTTCGCGTTTGGCGATCGTCGGTCCCAACGGGTCGGGCAAATCGACGCTGCTGCGCATTCTGGCTCAAGAGATGATGCCCGACGCGGGAACCGTTCGCTACAATCCGGCGGTGCGCGCTGGGTACTTCACGCAGACCGCTCAGGAACAACTCAACCTCGACGATACGGCCGTGGAATCGGTCCTCTCGTCGGGAACGGTGAGCGACGAAGAGGCGCGGTCGCTGTTGGGACGGATGCGGATCTCGGGTGAAGCCGGCGATAAGCGCGTGAACGCGTTCTCGGGAGGCGAACGGCGGCGCATCATGCTGGCCAGACTGATGGCGTGCAAGTGCGATCTTCTATTGCTCGACGAGCCGACCAACGACCTGGACATCGACAGCCGCGAGGCGCTCGAATCGGTCTTGAGCGAGTACGAGGGAGCGATCGTCCTGGTTTCCCACGACCGCTATCTGCTCGATCGCTTGTGCGACCGAGTGTTATGGATCGACGATGGCGCCTGGGGCGTCATCGAGGGCGGCTACGCTGCTTATGAAAGCACCCAGCGCAAACGCGAGGCCGCCGCGCGCGCGGGCGTTCGCGAGAGCAGCAAGGGCAGGTCATCGCGCATGACGCCGCTGAAGATCATATCGACCTTGCGCACGAAAGTGGAACGTTTGGAACGCGAGATCGGCCGCATCGATGCACGCCGGATCGAGATCGATGCTTTGTTCGCAACGACCGAGTTGTACGAGGACCACGCCCGCGTGAAAGCCTTGCAGGCCGAACTTGAGGAACTCATGACTAAGAGCGAGGCGACCGTCGCGCACTGGGAAAAAGCACACGACGAACTCGAAGCGCTTGCCGGCAGCGATGAGACGTTCGTATGATGCGTGTCCGGCTGGCGTCGTTTGCGATGGCCCTCTGGTGCGTGGGCGCGGGGTCGCTTCCCGTGCGCGCCGATACGACAGCCGATGCCGTAATGGCCAAGGTTCGCGCGTATCTTGGCTGGACGCTGGGTGACGGCCACATTGAAACGATTCGCGTCAAGGGACGGATCGGTCAGCAAAGCACGTTTGACGAAATCTGCGAACCCGAACGCTTTGTCCAATACGATACTGGCATTGACAGTGGTCGGCCGTTCGTGGTTACCAGCGGCCAGGGATACGCGCGCGTTTCGCACGCTGGCCTAGCGCGGGGCCTCCCGGGAGACTTGGCCGCCGACGCGTTCACACAAAGCCTGTTGCTGTGCAATGCCTTTTCCGCCTATCCGGCCACGATGGTTGCCGATATCGACGTAACGGGGACGGCGCTACGCAGCGATACCGTGCTCGTTTCGTTGCACATACCCAGCGAGCCGGCGGTGCTGTTGGCGGTCCGGAGGGAGACCGGCGAGGTCACGTCGGTCGTTGTCGACGGCATCTCGACCTAGGTTCCCGCCGGTCTGAAAAGCATTGACGGCACGCGGAAGATGTACACGGTGTGGAAGCGCGAGGTCTCCGAGGTCGCGACGTCCGATATGCTGGTCTCGAGCCTTCAACTCAACGTAGCCGTCGACGAATCGATCTTTACGCCCACAGCACTCGACGTCGCTCCGCCACCCGACCCCGCTCCGGTGATCGCTTTCTAAGGATTGAAGCGTTACGACTTCTGGCGGCAAGTCGCGGCGAACTGACGCCGTAAGATAGATATGTGAGGCGGATCGTACTTGCCGGTGGTTCCGGTCAGGTTGGAACGGTGTTAGCGCGCGAGTTCCATGCGCGAGGTGACGACGTCGTGGTGCTCAGTCGGGGCGACGCGCAGGTTCCCTGGCAAACCGCGGAATGGGACGGGCGCAGCGTCGGCCCTTGGGCTTCGCACGTCGACGGCGCCGATGTCGTGATCAATCTGGCGGGCAGAAGCGTGAACTGTCGCTATACCGCGCGGAACCGCCGTGAGATCCTGGACTCGCGCATCGAATCCACGCGCGCGATCGGCGATGCAATCGCGAAGGCCGTGCGGGCGCCGCGCCTGTGGCTCCAATCGTCGACGGCAACGATCTATGCGGATCGAACCGACGTGCCCAACGACGAAGCGACCGGCGTCATCGGCGGTGACGAGCCCGGCGTTCCGGAAACCTGGAAGTTCAGCGTCGAGGTCGCCCGTGCGTGGGAAGAAGCGTGCAACGCTGCGCCGACGCCGCGTACGCGCAAGGTTTTGCTGCGCTCCGCAATGATCATGAGCTCGGATACGGGTGGAATCTTCGATACCTTACGTACGATCGTGCGTCGCGGTTTGGGCGGCAAGGCGGGCAGCGGCCGCCAATACGTTTCGTGGATTCACGAGCGCGATTTCGTCGGCGCCCTCGATTGGCTGATCGAACGCGAGGAAATCGCCGGGGTCGTCAACGTTGCTTCACCCAACCCACTGCCGCAGGCCGAGTTCATGGCCGACCTGCGTCGAGCCGTCGGCGCACCAGTTGGCCTCCCGGCGACGAATTGGATGCTCGAGGTCGGCGCGTTTCTCATGGGAACCGAAACCGAGCTAATCCTCAAGAGCCGTCGCGTCGTACCGGGTCGACTACTCGCCAACGGTTTTGTCTTCGCCTTTCCACGTTGGCTGGAGGCTGCGAACGATCTGACGGCGAGTCGTACTGGCACGCCTGGCGCGGGAGAGAAGATTGGATGCGGATTATGACGCAGTCCCTGTAGATGCTTCAAATGCTGTTTAGCTTTTCGGGAACGATTAGCCGTCGGGGGTACATCGGCGTTGCTTTGTGCGGAGTACTTCTTAAGCACGTCGTCGATCTCTGTCTGGCAAGGTTGGTTTTTCATCATGAGTGGTCGCCGCTTAACTACCTGGTGCCCCTCGGCGTTCCGGTTCCATTAAGCAGGATGACGCAGAGCGATGAGATCTTCGTCGCCTCAATGCTGGCGGTTGCTATTCCATTCGCTTGGGTCGGGCTCGCGATCACCCTCAAGCGCTTCCGGGCGATCGGATGGCCACCCTGGGCGGTCGTACTCTTCTTCGTGCCAATCGCAAATATCATTTCGTTTGCGATGGCTGCAATCTGGCCCGAGCATCCCGAGGACGAATCGAACCGAGCCCCTCGGTGGCTTGCGCGCATCGTTCCTTCGGATTCGCTCGGTGCCGCTACGCTAGCGGTCGTTTCGTCGGCCGTTTTGTCCGTCGCGCTTGTTGCGCTGGGCACGCGGGCATTGGATAGTTACGGGTGGGGACTCTTCGCGGCAATCCCATTTTCTCAAGGCGCGCTTGCGGCCTATCTCTACGGCGTGCATCGTCGACGCAAGCTTTACGAGAGTTTTGGTATTGCGCTGCTTTCGGTCGGACTAACGGTGCTGGCGTTGCTTGCCGTCGCGCTCGAGGGAGCGATCTGCATCGCAATGGCGGCGCCGCTGGCGCTCGCGTTAGCCGCGATCGGCGCGGTGTTCGGGCATTCGGTTCAGAATCGACATCTTAGCGCGCGGATGGATGGAGCCACGCTCCTCGTCCTCGTGCTGATCGCGCCGATGGTGATGGGAGCCGAAGCGGTTATTCCGCGGCAGGCGCCGACATATGCCGTGACGTCCGAAGTCGTTATCGACGCACCACCGATGACCGTGTGGCGAAACGTCGTACGCTTTCCGGATCTGCCTCCGCCCACTGAAACGATTTTTCTGTTGGGGGTTGCCTATCCCGAACGTGCGAAAATCATTGGCTCTGGGGTGGGCGCAATCAGGTACTGTGAGTTTTCGACGGGCAACTTTGTGGAACCGATTACGGCATGGGAGCCCGGGACGCGGTTGGCATTTCGCGTGGCGCACAGTGCCGAACCGATGCGAGAACTAAGCCCCTATCCAGGACTCCAGACCAGTCATTTGCACGGCTACATGATTTCGCGCCACGGCGAGTTTAGGCTTGAGGCGCTGCCCGGTGGCCGCACCAGGCTCATCGGGACGACGTGGTACCAGCACCACCTTTGGCCGGCGTCGTACTGGGCGGTCTACGCCGACGCGATCATCCATCGCATTCACATGCGCGTGCTCGAACACATAAAGCGCCTGTCCGAAGCGAGCGCGGACGTAAAACAGGAGCGCGCGCGGCCTTAGCCCGATTTAGCCTTGCTGCCAAACCGGCATGGTGTACGCGGTCGCCTCTGCAAAACGACGAGCTGAAAAGACGTCGTTGAAAACTGAAAACACGCGGTCGAACGCCGTAATCTCGAACATGCGCCCGATGCGCTTATTCGCGACGATGCATATCCGGGCGCCGGAGACCTTGTGATGTTCGGCACGAGCCAGCGCATTGAGAAAGGTTGAATCGAGGTAGGGTACGTCGGTCAAATCGAGGATCGCGACCGGTTCCGGGCCGCAAAGGTTAATTCGATCGAGTTCCTGCTCGATGTGCGATTTACGCGCAATGTCCAACTCGCCGTGGAATGAGAGCACGTGGACATTTATCATGAGGCGAGCGTACCACGGCTTGCTAACGGCCGTCTGCGCGATTTTAACCTCAGAGCATGGGACCGGATCGAGGGCCGGCCTCGAGGTTCTGCACAAGGAATCCCCCCTTCCAGCCTCAAAGGTTTTCCGCCTGAAACCCTCCCAGAAGGGTGCTGGAACCTGAATGAAAAGACGGAAATCGTCGGTGTCGGCCTCCCGGACCCGTGAGGTTACGGTAGAGGCTCTAAGGCAGAATGCGATTCTCACCGGCCTCGAAGAGGCCGAGGCTTCGGCCGTGGCCGAGAGTGCAACCATCGTCGATTTGCCCGTCCGAGCACAGATTTACGAGCCGAACGAGCTGATCGAGCGCGTGTATTTTCCTATCGATTGTGTGCTGTCGGTGGTGACCCGGATGAAAGACGGCCATCAAATCGAAGTCGGTACGATCGGGCGAGAAGGCACTTCAGCCCTTCCGCTGCTGTTGGGTGCTACGACCACCGCGAATGAGTCTTACTGCCAAGTTCCCGGAATGGCCGTCGTGATGGACGCAAAACTGTTCCAGTCTTTGCGAGTCAGTGAAAAATTCCGGCAGTTGCTCGATCGCTACGTTCAAGCGTACGTGAACATGCTCGGTCAACTCGCCGCGTGTAATCGCTTGCACAACGTCTACGAACGCTGCGCGCGCTGGCTACTCATGACCCACGATCGAGTGCATTCCCCGGAAATTCCCTTGACTCACGAGTTCTTGGCGATGATGCTCGGAACGCAGCGGTCGGGGGTTACCATCGCTGCGGCCACGTTGCAAAATGCCGGCTTTATCAGCTACGGCCGCGGAATCATCACCATTCTCGATCGCCCGGGGCTCGAGGGCGCCTCTTGCGAATGCTACGACGTCGCGCGCGAACAGTTCAGCGGCTTGCTACGGCGGGTCAACGGTAACGGCAGGCCAACCGATTCAGACGGGAAGGGGCGGGCAGCTTCGCGTGCGGCGGTAGTATTGCGCGATTCGACTTAAGCCGTTTCGATAAGAGTCGCCGTGTCGTACCGGGACGGTTGTTAGCCGCTGGCTTTGCTTTCGATTACCCTGTTGGCCGTCGCAGCGACTGATCTAGGCGAGCGCTCGCGCCTCCAACGTGGATATCGACGCAGCGGCCGGTGCCGAGCCCGGTCTCGCGTAGGGCCCGGCCGTGCGGTTGGCTGTCGCCGGCAAGCATGGGCTTCATGTTCTTGATAAAACCGGTGGCCAGGACCATGACGAGGTGGCCGACGACGAAGACGCACAGCACGCTCATGAGAGCGAAGTGCCAGAACAGAACACCGCCGACGAAGATTCTGGCGAGCGGGTGAAACATCGGGAGTGGAAGCATGGCCGCGCCCGTCACGGCGATCAGCGGAGCGATCACGAACAGGACGGCCGAATAGGCAAGCTTTTGCAAGGGGTTATAGCGCCCGTGCTGTGGGGGATCCTTGCGCAAGGCGAGATAGTAGAGCTGCATCGGAACGAGATTGGCGATGTCGTTGCGGTCGAGGATGAAATGCTTAAAGTGCCCTTTATACCACCCCCAGGCGTAGTACGCGGCGCCGAATAGGACGAATACGGCCGCAAAGAT
>DATKGB010000189.1:0-2210 GCA_035544315.1 Verrucomicrobiia bacterium | reverse complement strand
GGGAGAGGGGCCTGCGTCTTGGGCCTTGAGCTGTTCGATCACCAACGGAAACAGCGTCATGTGCGCGCCCGATAGAATCGAGAGTCCGATTCCGTCGGCGTCTTCTTGGATGGCGGTCTGGACGATTTGCTCGGGCGTTTGGAACAAACCCGTATAAATCACTTCCATGCCGGCGTCGCGCAGCGCGCGTGCGATCACTTTGGCGCCGCGATCGTGGCCGTCGAGGCCGGCCTTTGCGACGACGATGCGTAGTGGCCTAGACATGGGTTTCCGAACGCTCGCGCTGGAGCAGGAGAGCCTGTTCCAGTTTCTCGATCACTGCTTCGAGCGTGCGACGCGCGATCTCGCGTTCGCGGTCGGATTCGGCCGCAAGCGCCATCAGAACACCGACCGTTCGGTATAGCGGCCGTAAACGGCCACCATCGCGTCGACGATTTCGCCTTGCGTACAGTAGGCGTTGACGCAATCGATGAGGTGCGGCATCACGTTATCCTTGGGATCGCGACAGGCCGTCTTTAGCCGCTCGAGCGTCGCTTTCACCGCGCTTGCGTCGCGATTGGTGCGAACGTCGCGCAGCGACTCGACCTGCGCGCGTTCCATCTCGGCACCGATTCGCAACAAGTCGATATCCGATTCTGCTTCGATGCGCGCAAAGGCGTTGACGCCGACGATGACGCGATCCTTGGACTCAATCGAACGCTGATAGCGGTAGGACGCCTCGGCGATTTCCTTTTGGAAGAAGCCGGCTTCGATCGCCTCGACGACGCCGCCGTATTCCTGGATCTGCGCGAAGTAGGCTTCGGCTTGACGCTCCATCTCGTCGGTCAACGCCTCGACGTAGTACGAGCCGCCCAGCGGATCGACGACGTTGGCCACGTTGGTTTCGTAGGCCAGCACCTGTTGGGTGCGCAGCGCGATTTCGGCCGACTTCTCGGAGGGTAGGGCGAGCACTTCGTCCATGGAATTCGTATGCAGCGATTGGGTACCACCCAACGCCGCGGCCATGGCTTCGAAGGCGACCCGCACGATGTTGTTCTCGGGCTGCTGCGCGGTCGCGCTGCAGCCGGCGGTCTGCGTGTGGAAACGCAACTGCCACGAACGAGGGTTCTTTGCGCCGTAACGATCGCGCATGCGCCGCGCGTAGATTCGGCGCGCGGCTCGGAACTTGGCGATCTCTTCAAAAAAGTCGATGTGCGAGTTGAAGAAAAACGATAGGCGCGGCGCAAACTCGTCGACGTCCATCCCGCGTTCGACGCAGGCTTCGACGTAGGCGAACCCGTCGGCGAGCGTGAACGCCAGTTCTTGGGCCGCGGTCGAGCCGGCTTCGCGAATGTGGTAACCGCTGATCGAGATCGTGTTCCACTTTGGCATCTCGCGCGTGCAGAATTCGATCATATCGACGATCACGCGCATGTGCGGGCGCGGCGGAAAGATCCATTCTTTCTGCGCGATATATTCTTTGAGGATGTCGGCTTGTACGGTACCGCCGAGCATCGCGCGCGGAACGCCCTTCTTTTCGGCGGTCGCGATATATTGCGCGACGGCGATCGCGGCCGGTCCGTTGATGGTCATCGAGGTCGTGATGTCGGCCATGTCGATGCCGTCGAACAGCACTTCCATGTCGTGCAGCGAGTCGATCGCGACGCCACATTTGCCGACTTCACCGCGCGACTGCGGCGCGTCGGAGTCGTAACCCATGAGCGTGGGCATATCGAAGGCGACCGAAAGGCCGTGCTGACCCTGGTCGAGCAAGAAATGAAAGCGCTCGTTGGTCTGATTGGCGTTGCCGAAGCCGGCGAACTGGCGCATCGTCCAAAGGCGATCGCGATAACCGTTGGGGTGGATGCCGCGCGTGTACGGGAATTCACCCGGCCACGACAGGTCGCGGCTCAGATCCAGGTGCGCCACATCTTCGGGGCCGTAGATCGGCTTGAGCGGCACGTCGGACATCGTGCGATCGGTCGCGCCGCTACCGGGACCTTTTCGAGGCTTGGCCTTGGCGGAAGCGACTTCCCAGCGCTCTTTCTGCTGTTCGAACTGCGGGTTCGAGTCCGCCCCCAGCCCGCTGGGGCGATCGATCATCTTGGCCATAAGCCCTCGGCGCTTCGACGCCCGGCGACCTCCAACCCCCGCTAATGGGCGACCTGCTGCTAGGTTAGGCCCTTGACGGTTGCGCGAGGGTGCGGCGTGCCGAAGTCTTCTTCGGTATC
>DATKGB010000188.1:0-2453 GCA_035544315.1 Verrucomicrobiia bacterium | reverse complement strand
TAAGGGACGAGTGTGTATCGTCGACGCCACATATTTGGCCTTACGGCTCGCCGTTGGTGTTAAGTCTTCTTGCGCCAGATCGCGGCCACGCTATCTCCGCGTCCAACGACCGTTGATACGTTGGAACAAACCGGGCAGCCTTCCTTTACGGAACTCTCGGCCGGGCGAATTTGGCCTGTTATCCCATTGAACATCTGCATGCGTGCCTGAATCGGGAGAGATGTCGTCATGCCGAGAAACATTGTCGTACCTACCGAGGCAACAACTCCATTCAGCGTGACCACAGCTGGCTGAGGGATATCGCCCCCCACGATATATTGATCGCGCTCACGTTCCTCTTTGCTGAGCAAATCTTCGCGCACTTGCTTCATATTGAGCGATTCGCAACAATGCAAACATGGCATGCCCGTACCAAGGAGTTGCACGCGCCCGGCAATCGCAGATACTGCGCCTAGTTTATCGACCGCGATTTCTACCCCGGTGTCGATTACTGGGATGAGATACTGATAAGCGATCCAATTCAGCACGGCACGACTACCATGGTTGTCCGTGCAACAGAAGATTAAATCACAGTCGACCAGTGAACGCGCATACTCTTCATCCAAAGCGGACCCAACGATCGGGTCAATGTGCGCCCCTGGAAGAATAGATCTGTAACGAGCCGCGGCGACATCAACTTTCGATTCTCCGATGTCTTCTGGGAGAGCACCGACAACACGGTTGAGATTACTTTCCTCCAGGGTATCATGATCGAGCATAACGACGTTTTGCACCCCAAGATATGCTAGTTGCTCGGCGACTTGTGATCCGAGGCCGCCCAGACCAACGATTCCAACGTGGGTCTCTTGCATTGCAACCTGCGCATCTTTGCCCAGCGCCCGATACGAGCGCGCATACCGGTCCTCGTCTCTACCGGATATAAAATCGAGTCGTCGTAAGTTCTTGCCGACCGTGACAATTCGCGCGGGAGCCCACGCCCTAGCGCTTGTATAAATGCGCGCCGCCGACGTCTTTCTCCCGAGAACCAGCGTGCCGTGCAAAGTCCCCGGAACGCGCCGGAAGATAACAGGCAGCATTTCCTGTTCGCCACGTGTATCGGCATCGGAGAAAGCACCATCATCACTAAAAGGATGCGTATGCACCTGGACGATTGAAAGCCCAGCACGCCTTGCCGATTGAATCCGATCATTTACGGCGATCGGATCGATGGCTATACGATCACTTTGTCGCTCAATATAGTCGCAATCCGCATACGCAACAAACTCTTGGGCCAAGAGCTTTACGGACTGCTTTCCGCGCGCCTGGTAACAAAACAGGACGCCGGCGCTTTCGAGCGGTGCCGCATCAAACAATGCAAACATCTCGTCCACGATCGCCTGCGGGACTACTAACGCGTTCATCGCGGGTCCAATAGCCGCCCCTGGGTCAGGTGGAAATACGTTTCAACGGTGTCACGAACATCCCACTTGCTTGGGTGGTACGAAAACCAGAGCATTCCCGGATGCACCGGGTGCGGAGGCTGCTGGCGCGAATTTGAAGGGAGTTGGCCGTTCTTGAGGCGCAAGTCAGCGTCGGTCCAGAAGCAATCCGGATGTTGTACGGGGAAGGCCGCCGGTACGATAAATGCGATCGCGCTCTCGTTCTTAGACCAGAATGCTGGGTCGAGGATCACTCCAGCTACCCTGACGCTGAAGCCGCCATCCGGTAGGGCGTGGACCTCCGCAGTCGGATGCTTCGCACAAAATTCATCTACACTCCGCTGAGCCGCGCTTATAGCTATCATTAGCCGAACGTTGCTGGCGGAACGGTATGAAAATGCTCGCCATCCTTGATGTGAACGCGTTCGTCGTCGGCAATCTGCTTGTCGGGTTGGCCGGGGCGCTCGAGAAAGAGTTTATAGTCAGCCGGTTTGTCGGCAAGTTTCTTGATTTCGGCTCCCGTTAGCTCTTCCGATTCGACGACGTACTCCGTCTCATCGATAAAAATCCTGTAGGCGCGGCGAAGGGGCGTGCTGCGAAAATGCTCTCCGCCCCGGATCTGGACGACCTCGTCATCCCGAATCGGGACATCATCAATCTCCGTCTGCTCGAGGAAGAGGTGTTCGGCGCCGGGCTTCCCGGCGAGATCCTTGATTTGGCGGCCCAAAAGTTCGCGCTGCTCCACGACGTGCTCACGGTCGTCGATCCAGATGGTCGAGGTGTGCTCACCGGCTCCGCCAGTTTGATTTGGCTGTTCAGTCACTTCATTTCACTCCTGTCTACGCCTGGCGACTAGCGCCATCCTTAAACAGGATACACCCGAATCCCAATTTTGTCAACGCCCAGTGGACAATACTCTACGCTTGGCGTAGAATAGGTTCATGTCCCTTTATGAACAGATCGCTCGTCGCCTGAAGGCGGAGCGCGAGGATCGCAATTTATCCCAGCATGAGCTGGCTGACAAGCTTGGGGTCG
>DATKGB010000187.1:0-14111 GCA_035544315.1 Verrucomicrobiia bacterium | reverse complement strand
AGCTGGGCAGCCGTAAGCTGAAATCGCCAAAGGGCATGGCCATACGGCCGACCCCAGGCCGGGTCAAGGAATCGCTCTTCTCGATCCTGTTGCCTAGGCTCGAGGGCGCGCGCTTTCTGGATCTCTATGCCGGTACCGGCGCCATCGGGTTCGAGGCCGCCTCACGCGGCGCCGTCCGCGTGGTCGCCGTCGAAGGGCATCGCGAGGCCGCTGCCGCCATCGAGGAAGCGGCCCGCGATCTGGGCATCGGCAAGATCGTGGAGGTCGTCGCCACACCGGTCGACCGGGCGATGTATCGGATCGAAGGCCCGTTCGATCTGGTCTACGCCGACCCGCCGTATGCCGACGGGTTACCGAACACGGTCTTTCGCTTGCTCCTGGAACGCGACTTGTTGGCCCCCGACGCGCTGGTCGTGTACGAACATTCCGCTCGGGTGATCCTGCCGCAAGTGCCGGGGTATCGCGGCGTTCGCGAAGAAGTCTACGGCGATGTCGCTCTTGCATTTTTTGCGCCCCAGGCCAAGGGATAAGGCGGCGTGACCAACGGTAAACTGCGTGCCATCCGCGCGGTCTACCCGGGCTCCTTCGATCCGCCGACCTACGGCCATCTCGACGTCATCGAGCGCGCCTCGCACTGCTTTGACGAGTTGATCGTCGCGATCGTCGTCAACCCGCAAAAGCGAAACCCGATGTTCCCGCTGGAGGATCGCGAGGCGATGCTCAAGGAGTGCTGTGCGTCGATGCCCAACGTGCGGGTCGAAAATTTCCGCGGGCTGTTGGCCGACTACGTCAAAGCCAAACACGCCGCCGTGATCGTCAAAGGTCTGCGCGTGGTGTCGGATTTTGAGAGTGAGATGTCGACGGCGTTGATGAATCGCTCGCTGTCGCAGGTCGACACGATGTTCCTGATGTCCGACCAGAAGTATTCGTTCGTTAGCTCGAGCATCGTCAAAGAAGTGTTCTTTCTGGGCGGCGACGTCGCCGCATTGGTCCCCGACCCGGTCTTGCGCGTGATGGAAGCCAAACGCGCAACGCTGCACTCGTCGTAACGGAGGTTCGATTGTGTCGATCTATCGCGTATTGGATAAACTTGAAGCCTACGTTCACGAAGGGACGTGGCTGCCGGCCGGCTATCGAATTCTTTCGCAGGAACGCCTGGTCGAGTTCGTCGAGAAAGTGCGCTCTTCGCTGCCCGAAGAAGTCGGACGCGCCAAGATCATCGCGCAGGGTCACGACCGCATGATCCGCGCGGCCCAAGAGAAAGCCGAAGCGATCGTTACGGAAGCCTCCAGTAAGCACGACGAACTGGTCGATTCTCATGAAATCGCTCAACGCGCGCGCACGACTGCCGACGTGGTGTTGCGCGAGGCCGAAGAGCGTGCCCGGAAGATTCGCGAAGGCGCGGATCAATATGCCGCACAGGTGCTTGCCGAAATGGAAGCGCGTCTGGGTTCGGCACTGGGCGCGGTGCGCAAAGGTCGGGAGTCGCTCACGCGAACGCCGCAAACCACAGCGAGTCAACCCCTGGCCGATGCGGCCGCGAAGTCCAAACGCGCCGCATTCGATCTGCAGTCTCCGCCCCCGGCAGAAGAGACCGCCGCGATGGAGTCCGTCGAAGCCACCACCTAGCAGGCCTGCTGTGCGGCTTAAGCTCGCGCCTTGGCGTTCCCTGATCTATCTTGCGGTCGTCCTGGTGGCGGCCGCAGGCGTTTCCGTACGTACGCCCTTCTCGCTGCTGGCCCCCGGACACGCGTTGGATCTGCGCGATGTCGTCACGGTATCGGGACACGCGTCGCCGTCGACCCACTATTATATGACCGATGTCGGGTTCATACCGCACGCCTCGCCGCTCGGATTGCTGGCGGCGCTGGAGCCGGGCTGGCAAATGAAATGGACCGCCGATTTGGTACCGCCCGGCGTCGACGATGTCGTTTACGAACGGGTTATGGGCCAAATGATGGACCAAAGCCAAGGCGTCGCCGCATACGTCGCCGAGCGCGCCGCGGGATTGCCCGTTGGCCGCGTTAGCTCGCAGGTGATCGTCCATCAGGTAATGGCCGCGTCACACGCGCTGCACGTGCTGCGCGCCGGGGACGCCGTCTTGAGCGTGAACGGTCGCGGTATCGACGGAATCGCGACCATGCAGACGCTGCTTGCGCGGCTTGCGCCCGGGGGCCGCGCCGTCGTCGTCGTCTTACGTGACGGGCGCCGCGTTCGCGCGATGATTCAAACGATCGCGATCGAGGGTAAAGCGCGCTTAGATATCACGCTGGCCGAGTTCGTCACGCTTCCCCGACTGCCGGTAAGCGTTCGCTACAACCTGAACAACATTTCGGGAAGTTCGGGGGGTGTGATGTTCGCGTTGGAAATCTATCGCAGTTTGCGGCCAACGCGGCGATCGCCGTCACCGCGCATCGCCGGTACCGGTACCCTGGATAGCAACGGCGACGTCGGGCCGATTGCCGGCACGATGCAAAAACTGATCGCCGCGCGGCGAGCCGGCGCTACACTGTTCTTAGTCCCGATCGAGAATTTTGCCGAGGTACGATCGGTACGCGACATAAAAATCGTGCCGATACGCACGTTTGCCGACGCGCTTCAAGCAACTGGCGGCGTTTAGCAGGTCTGCGGCAACGTCCTTTCGGAATGGGTCGAAATGAGCGTTCCCGTAGCGGTCGCCGTCTTGAAAGCCGTCTTCGGCGACGAATTCGTGCGCCGTTTCGCGGTCCGCCTGTGGGATGGCACCGCCATTCCCGCTCGAGAACGCGCCGACTTCACCCTGGTCGTCAATTCGCCGGGCGCGCTGCGGCTGGCGTTCATGCCGCCCTTCGACCTCAACGCGGGCCGCGCGTTTGCCGCCGGTCTGCTGGACTGCGAAGGGAACGTTGAGAGCGCGGTCGATGCGCTTTATGCCGCCAGGAGCAACGTGCGCGCAGCGGCGTTCCCGCATCTGTTCGGACTCTTACGCCGGCTCCCCAAGGAGTCGTTGCCCAAGCTGCGCGAGGCCGGCTTGCGCGGCCGGCTGCATTCCAAAGAGCGCGACCGTGCCGCTATCGGGTTTCACTACGATCACCCGGTGGCGTTTTATCAAAGCATCCTCGACCGTGCGATGGTGTATTCGTGCGCGTACTTCGACGACGGCGTCACCTCGCTCGACGACGCGCAGGCTGCCAAACTCGACTACACTTTGCGCAAACTGCGCCTGGCGCCCGGGGAACGGTTTCTGGATATCGGCTGCGGCTGGGGCGCGCTGGTGATCGCAGCCGCCCGACGCGGGGCGCGGGCGTTGGGCGTAACCCTGAGCGTCCAGCAGCACGCCGAGGCGCAACGGCGCATCGCGGCTGCGGGACTGACCGATTTGGCGCGCGTCGAACTGCGAGACTATCGCGATTTAGGGGCTGCGCGCTTTGAGAAGATCGCGAGCATCGGCATGTTCGAACATGTCGGTCGCGAGAATCTGCCCGAATATTTCGGCTGCGCGTACGCGCTCTTGGAGCCCGGCGGCCTGTTTCTCAACCATGGGATTGCCGACGAATCCTCGCGTCGCCGCAACGGACGCATCGGCGGATTCATCGGCCGCTTCGTCTTCCCCGATGGACACTTGGTGCATATTTCCGACGCGCTCAAAGTCGCCGAGCGATGCGGCTTTGAGGTGCGCGACGTCGAGAACCTGCGCGAACACTACACGCGTACGCTGCGCTGCTGGGTGAGCAACATCGAGCGCAACCGCGACGCAGCGATCGCGGTGTCGGGCGAACAATCCTATCGCGTCTGGCGCCTGTACATGGCCGGAAGCGCCCATGGGTTCCGCACCGGCCGAATGGGCGTGTTCCAATCGCTGCTAGCCAAACCGCGCGCCGACGGCGGGAGCGACCTCCCACCGACTAGACGAGATCTGTACGCTAAGGGTAGACCGGCGAGCGATCCTTAGACCGGTGGGGCTTGGACGTTGAGTGCGAAGGCTTCCAGCCGCGCGCGATCGATTGCGCGGACGCGACCGCGGTCTAGTTCGACGGCGTTGGCATTTTTGAGACGCAGCAAAGCGCGAGCGGCCATGTCGCGAACGGTGCCGGCGGCCGCGGCGATTTGGGCTTGCGAAAGGTTTTCGACCCCAGGCAGGCCCTTGGTCATGCCGACCGATGTCCGTGCGTACCCGATCAAGAACTTGGCGACGCGCTGAAGCACGTGGGCAAACGCCAAATCGGCGATCGTGTCGATCGACCGCCGGCGCGCTTGCGACGACGCGATCAGGAAGCCCAGGGCCAGTTCGGCATCGTTTCGACAGGCGTGCATCAAGGCTTCGCTGGGAATCGTGACGATGGTCACATCGGTCAACGCTTCGGCGCGCGTGGTCGCGCCGCCGCCGTCGAACGATCCGCTCTCGTTGAGCGTATCGTGCGTGAGCCGCTCGCCGATGGTATGCGTTTTGCCGTCGGGAGAGAGCAAGGTGAGGATCGCCTTGCCGGTCCTGACGACGCCCAGGTACGGCCACATCTCGCCTTCGTCGAAAATCGCTTCGCCGGCGCGATACGAGCGCTCGCCCATCTGGTTGCCGAGCTCTTTGATGGTCGTAGCTTTGGATGAAGCGAACGGCGCGACGTGCGAAAGGAAGGCTTCGCCGCCGGCGTGCTCGTCGATTCGCTCCAAGCGCACCGTCCAGCGGCTGCTTCCTAGATTGCGGGAATCCCACGAAAACCGGCCCGGTCGTAACTGGTTCATTTCGTTGCGAAGCGCGCGGGTGTCGGTTTCCTCGTTGATCTCCAGGATCGCTCCGACGGTCAGCTTGTCAAATGATTCAAGGATTTGCTCGGCCTTGGTGGCGGGCGGAAGGGCGCGAGCATCGAGCGTAATGGCGGCTGGTCGGTTGATCGGTGGTGGCATTGCCCGCCCTGTTTAGGGATGACCTCCAAGGGCGCCTGCCGCGTGCGGGGAGAAGAGGCCGAGCATGAGTACGACCATCCACGACAACGATATCGTCATCCTCGCCGGCGCCCGCACTCCCTTCGGCAACTTTGGCGGCACGCTGGCCGACCTGACCGCGACCGACCTGGCCGTGATCGCCGCGCAGGCGGCCATCGCTCGCAGCGGCGTGCCTCTGGATCGGTTCGACGAGGTGGTCGTTGGCAACGTGGTTCAGAGCAGCGCCGATGCAATCTATTTAGCGCGCCACGTCGGTTTGCGCGCGGGATTGCCGGTCGGCGTCCCGGCGTTGACGCTCAATCGTCTGTGCGGTTCGGGTCTGCAGGCAATCCTCTCGGCGGCGCAAACGCTGGCCTTGGGCCACGCGACCTACGCGCTGGCGGGCGGCACCGAAAACATGAGTCAGGCTCCGCACGTCGTTCGCGGCGCGCGTAAGGGATTTCACCTTGGCGCCAACGTCAAGTTCGAGGACTCGCTTTGGGAAGCGTTGACCGATTCGTACAACGACCTGCCGATGGCGCAAACCGCTGAAAATCTGGCCGAACGCTATCACGTTTCGCGTGAAGAGTGCGACGAGTTTGCGCTGGTTAGTCAAACGCGCGCGCTCGAATCGCAAAGCGACGGATACTTCGCGCAAGAGATCGTGCCGGTGACCGTCGCCGGACCTAAGGGCACGCAGGCCGTCGTCGATCGCGACGAGGGCCCGCGCGCGGGCCTGTCGATGGAGAAGCTCGGCAAACTTTCGGCCCGCTTTCGCAAGAACGGCGTGATCACGCCGGCCAACGCCAGCGGCATTACCGATGGCGCAGCGGCCGTCGTGTTGACGACGGTGAAGCAAGCCAAAGCCGACGGGCTTACGTGGATGGGACGCTTGATCGGCAGCGCCGTCGTCGGCGTCGATCCGGCCGTGATGGGTATCGGTCCCGCGTTTGCCATTCCCAAAGCCCTGGCTCGCGCCGGCATCACGCAAGGCGATCTCGCGGTGATGGAAATTAACGAGGCGTTCGCGCCGCAGGTCATCGCCTGTCTGCGTGAGATGTCGAGCAAAGACGTTCGCTTGAATCCGCACGGCGGCGCGATTTCGCTGGGTCATCCACTGGGCGCATCGGGCGCGCGATTAGCGCTGACGACCCTGCACGATCTGCAGCAACGCGGCGGCGGTTTAGGCGTCGCGTCGGCCTGCATCGGCGGCGGCCAAGGCATCGCCGCCGTGTTTTCCGTCGATTAGTGCGCAAGCCGGGCTGGCTCACGATCGGGCGCATTTGGGACGCGCTGGCGATTGCGATCGTCTTGGTCGTTGCGTGGAAGTGGCTGATCGCACCGCGGTCGCTCAAGGAGGCCGACGCTTTTCCCGCGCCGCATGCGACCTACGCGCTGCTCGACGGCGGCAGCTACGCGCTGGCATCGCATCGCGGACGCGTGGTCTTTCTCGATTTTTGGGCGTCCTGGTGCGAACCTTGTAAGCTCTCGTTGCCGTTAGTGGAGAACTACGCGCGCAAGCATCCCGAAGTGGATGTCGTTCCCGTCGACGTCGGCGAACCTAAAGCGATTGCCGCGGCGTATGCCGCCGCGCACGGTCTGCGCAACGTCGCGCTCGATCCCGCCGGCTTGTCTACGGGTTACTTTCAACTCGAAGGGTATCCGACCATTTTCGTCATCGATCCGCAGGGCCGCATCCGCGCAACCTGGCAAGGCCTCAACCCCGCCGTCGGGTTGAACATGGCCAACGCAGAAAAGAATCTCGCGAATTAGGGTACGTTAGGGGTTTCCGTCGATCTCGCCCATCATTTCGACGCCTGGACCGGCGCTAAACGCCGGCAGGGTAAAATGTAAGACGTTGTCTTTGAGCGTTCCGTCCACCGGCTTTATAGTGGGATCGCTAAAACCCAGGGACATGCCATATCGAAGCGATGGATCGAGCACGAACGGGCACCACACATCCAGCGCTGCTCCCGCGTCCACGCGCAACACGCTGGGTGCCGCGTTCGTTATGGTGAAGAAATAGTACGCGTTGGCACCGGGCGTCGGCAGCATTTCTGCGAGCGTTGGCGCACGCCCATGAAATATGATCGTCGCGTGCGCGGGTGAAGGCGGTCGAAAGAACGTGACGTAGCCATCCTCCATGTTGCCGAGATCCGCTGCGTAATCTAAGCACGGCTCGCGAACGAGCAGATAATGCGGATCGGCGTTCGCGAGCGCGGTCGACGCGCCGATGGCTGGGATATGCTCGACGGCCATCTTCGCCAGCGTCGTGCTCACGGCAAAATCTTGGGTAAGTTCGCGATCGTTGGGTGCGCGCGGGGTTCCCCGCGAACAGCGCGGCAGGCCGTCCGGGGCGCCGATTTGCCAATACGTCACGCCATTGCCAACGGTTATATCGACCTCTCCGGTTAACCACCAGAGGTCGGAACGGCGCCTAAGGATAGCGATTCCCTTTGTGGGTCCATCGCTCCACGAAGCGATCGCCTCATTGTCGTTAACAATCACATCCGTGGTTTGAAACGCTGCCCGGTCCACATGCAAAGCATTCAAACGGGTTGCGAAAAGAACCGGTAATGCCGCGCGGATCGCGCGCAGATCCGGGTGCTGGCCGACGTCGTCGGCCCCGGCGGCGATGGGAAGAAGAAGCGTGAATACTGCTGCGAGGCAGGCAAGTTGGCCCACGTGAATTCAGACGAGCCGCGATTACCCGATGTGACGCCTAATGTGCGTGGCCTACGAACGCCGTAAAGACGAGCAGCTGGGTGCCGTCGATGAACCAATGCAGCGCGATGCAGGGCCAGATATTGCGTCGCCAGACGTACAAAAACGAAAGCACCGCGCCGATTGCCGCGACCACAATCAGCCCTTGTGAGAGACCGTAGCGTCCGAAGTGACCGAGTGTAAAGAGCGCGACGGCTGCGATCGCGCCGATCCAGGGCTTCCCGGTTAAGGCGGTCAAGCGTTCGATCGCGTAGCCGCGGAAGCAGAACTCTTCGCAGATGCCGGCCGTGAAGACCAGAACGAACCGCAACCCGAACGGGATCGCTGCATACGACATCAACGTCGCATCCGTCGAGCCGCGCCGCGCCCAAGCCAGGACATACGCCCCGATGGTAAGGACGATCAGCACGGCGATAATGATGATATCGGCGCGGCGCAAACGTCGAAACCCCGTCGAGGCGAACAAGGCGAGCCGTTCCCAGAAGATGATAATGAGCGCAAGAACGACGACCGCTGCCCATTCGAAGATGACGATGGCGCGGTCTTGCGAGAGGTTGATTAAATCTTGGTGGCGCTGCGACGGGATGAACAGGAACGCCAGTGGCCAACCTAATGCGAATATTACGCCGGCAATCGAGGCGACTGGGTGCTTTAGCGTGCTTGCCACTGCGGCTTACGCTTTTCCAGAAAGGCGCTCGTGCCTTCTTTAAAATCCTCGCTGTTGACGAGCGTCCCGAACTCGATGGCTTCGAGTTCGAGCGCGTCGGCGATCGGTAGGTGCGCGCCGCCGTTGATAACGCGTTTGCAGGCGGCGATGGCTAACGGTCCTTTTGAGGCGATGACCCCGGCGATCCGCTTGGCTTCGCCTAGCAGTTCGGCCAACGGCACGACTTTTTGAACCAGCCCGATGCGCAGCGCCTCGTTGGCGTCGATCAACTCGCCCGAGAGACAGAGATACATCGCCATGCCTTTGCCGACCAGACGCGTCGTACGTTGCGAGCCGCCGTATCCGGGAATCAAGCCGAGATTAACTTCGGGCTGACCGAATTTGGCGTTCTGGCTGGCGATGCGGATATCGCCGCTCATCGCCAGTTCGCATCCCCCGCCCAGCGCGAAGCCGTTGATCGCCATTATCACGGGCTTGCGCATGCCTTCGATTTGTAGGGTTACTGCTTGGCCCGAACGGGCCTTGTCGGTACCTTCGCGGGCGTTGGCCAGCGCATTGAGTTCGCCGATGTCGGCTCCGGCGGCAAACGCCTTTTCGCCCGACCCGGTGATGATAATTGCCCGAATGTCGGACTGGTTCTCCAGTTCGAACAGCGCGAGCGAAAGCTCGGACAAGAGTTGCGCGTTGAGCGCGTTGAGGACGGTCGGACGATTGAGCGTGACTACCCCCACCGCGTCGTCGCGCTCGACGGTAATGTTGGCAAACGTCGAGCCGTTAGGCATAGTCGTAGAAGCCCTTCCCGCTCTTGCGGCCATAGTGACCCGCCAGCACCATGCGCTTGAGCAACGGCGGCGCGGCCATGATCGGATCTTTAAATTCGTCGAACATGATGTTGGCGATGAAATAGGTCGTGTCCAATCCGACGTAGTCCAGCAGTTCGAGCGGCCCCATCGGATAGCCGCAGCCCAACTTCATGCCCTTATCGATGTCTTCTTTGCTGGCCAAACCTTGCTCGTAGACGCGAATCGCGTAGAGCAGATACGGAATCAGCAGACGGTTGACGACGAAGCCCGGCGTATCCGGCGTGAGGATTGGTTCTTTGCCGAGTTTTCGGCCGAACGCGAAGAGTTTGTCGATCGTTTCTTGGCTGGTAGCGATCGTCTTGACGACCTCGACGAGCTTCATCAGCGGAACCGGGTTGAAGAAGTGCAAGCCCGCGACTTTATCGGGACGCTTGGTTTTCGCAGCCAGTTCGATGACGCACAAACTCGATGTGTTGGTGCAGACGATCGCATGCGTGGCCAGCAGATCGTCCAGTCGTTTGAAGAGTTCGGTTTTGATCTCGACGTTCTCGACGATCGCTTCGATGACGAGATCGCAGTCCTTAAGGTTCTTAATATCCGTGGTCGCGGTGATGCGCCCGAAGGTCGCGTCGCGATCGGCCTGCGTCAACTTACCCTTCTCGACAAACTTATCGAGCGATTTGGCGATCGACGCCATCCCTTTGGCCAGCGGAGCGTCGGCGACTTCCATCAGAGCGACGTTAAAGCCGGCCGCCGCACAGGTTTGCGCGATGCCGTTGCCCATCAGACCGGCGCCGCAGACGCCGACGGTGCGAATCTCTGGCACGAATTGTCCTCCGGTGTAAGGTGAGACGCAGAGGTTTCGTTACGTTGCGGGGAACCCACCTTTGACCGTATACTAGAGGAACCACCACTTTCTAAGGAGGACCGCCGTTCGTGCGCACTGCGTATCATGAGGCGCTGGAGGCAACCCGGCTGGATGTCGTGCGCCTGGGAGCGCTCGCCGGAGACGCCATCCGCGTCTCCGTGGAAGCGTTGGAGCAACGCGACGCGGCGGCCGGTGCTCGCGTGGTTGCCGGCGACGACACGATCGACGACTTGCGCCGCAAGATCGAAGCGGCTTGTCTTGAATTGATTTGGAGGCAGCAGCCGGTCGCCGGCGAACTGCGTGAGATCGCCGCGATGCTCGACATCGCGACCGACCTCGAACGCATCGGCGACTACGCCGTCGACATCGCCAAGAACGGCATCAAGCTCAGCGACAACCCGCTGCGTCCGCAAAAGGTCGAGATCGACCGGATCGCCGGCGTCGCGCACGCGCTGTTGCTCGACGCGATGCGGGCCTACATCGAGCGCGACGTGCCCCTGGCCGACATCACGATCGAACGGGACGACGAAGTCGACATGCTCTACAAGCGCAGCATCAAGTTGCTCGAAGGCGAGATGATGGCCGATCCCGAGATGGTGCGCTCGGGCGCGCGCTATTTGTTCGTCTTGGCCGCGCTCGAGCGGGTCGGCGATCGAGCCAACAACATCGCGTGGCACACCAAGGATATGGTCGGGGCCGCGTAATACGATTTTGAGGACCCCGCTCTCACGATCCGAATTCGCCGTCACAGAAAAGTACGCGTACCTCAATCACGCGGCGGTCGGCGTTTTGCCGCGAACCACCAAACGCGCGATCGACGCGTTTACGCAAGCGCACGCCGCTGCCGGCGTACTGGGAACGTTTCCATACGAGCGCGAGATGGAGGCTTACCGCGCGCGCATCGGGCGTTTCGTTGGGGCCGACGGCAACGAGATCGCGGTGCTGCGCAATACCGGCGACGGTGCCACGGCGATTGCTGGCGGCATTCCGTGGCGGGATGGCGATGAGATGCTCTTGTGCGGCGACGAATTCCCATCCAATGCGATTCCGTGGTTGGCTCTGCGCCGGCGCGGTGTCAACGTTCGACTGTTGTCGACCCAACGCGAACGTTTGACGCCCGATGTGCTTCGGCGCGAGATTACGCCGCGCACGCGCGTGGTCAGCGTGTCCTGGGTGAACTTCGCCGATGGCTATCGCCACGATCTGCCTGGTTTGGCGCAGGTCGCGCATACGGTCGACGCGCTGTTCGCGGTCGATGCGATTCAGGGGCTGGGCGCCTTTCCGCTCGACGTTCGCGCGTTCGGCGTTGACGCGTTGTATGCCGGCGGCGCGAAGTGGCTGCTGTCGTTGCAGGGTGTCAGCTTTCTCTACGTGAGCGCGGCGTGGCTCGACCAGCTGGAAGTCGGCGCGCCGGGATGGCGTTCGGTCGCCGACATGTGGGACTTCCTGGACTACGATCAGCCGTGGATCGGCAACGCCTCGCGTTTTGAGGGTGGTACGCCCAACTTCGTCGGCGCGCTGTCGTTGGCAACTTCGATCGACGTGATCGACACCGCGGGGACCGCTGCAATCGCGCCGCACGTGTTGATGCTGACCGATCGCCTGTGCGAAGGACTCCAGAGTCTGGGAGCCCGGTTGCACACCATTCGCGGTGAGGGGTGCTCGTCAGGCATCGTGTTGTTCTCGCTCTCGGGACACGATTGTGTCGAACTCGGCCGAAACATCCAACATCGCGAGGGAATCGTCACCACCTGGCGCCCCAACGGGATTCGGGTCGCACCGCACGGGTATAACTCCATCGAAGAGATCGATCGATTGCTCGCGGCGCTGTCGCGCGCCGTCACGAAGGGAACCTGATGCTCGACGTACTGCTCTCACTAGCCTTAAATGCTTCGACTCCGGCAATGCCACCAGACGGTGCGTACACGTATCAAACCGTAGGTCAGTATTCCGTCGGAACCAGCAGCATCGTCCTTAAGCACGTCGGGGCGAGCGTACAAATCGCCGAGACGACCAACGGCACGATCATGGGGACCGCGGCCACCGCGGCCGCTACCCTGACGCTCAACGCCGATCTAACCCCCGCGTCATATGCGGGAACCTACACTGGCGGCGGACAGAACATCCAGACGATCGTTACGTTTAGCGGCGCCGGTGCCAGCGAAACGTTTGGCGGCACCGCGACGACGGCCCCGACGACCTTCGCACTCGACGGCGCGAATCACTTTGCCGTGATCGACGGCGCGCTGGTGAGCGGCTTTGCGATCCTCCCGGCGCAATTCACCGCGTGGGCGAACGGATCGATCGAAGTTGTCGCGCCGATCTACGGCCGCTCCGCTATGATCGCGGTCACCGCCGGCGCCGGCGCAAGGCCGCCCCACGTCCCGATCGTCGATGTCGGACTATCGGTTACCGGCAGCGTCCCCTTCACCGAATGGTACGACCCCCAAACCCTCATCCTCGACGAAGTCGACGTCCCCACCCAAAACGTCACCATCACCCGCACCCGTTAAACTGCCGCGAGATTTAGGTCGCCCCGGCTCCGCTTTTTTGGTCACACTATACCGGGGCGACCTAAATCTCGCGGCAGTTTAACGGGTACGCCTAATTCCCGCCTTCGCTGACCATGGTCGGCGCCATGACCGCGTCGGTCATGCCGTGAATGAGGCGTTTATCGGCGGGCGCTACGGTCGCAAGCACGCCGCCCAACGTGACGTCTTGGCCGGCGACGAAGTAGTACGGGCATAAGCGCACGCGGCCGTCGAAGGTGCGGATCTCGTCCTTTTCGCGATCGAAGTAGGTTTGGCGGACGCGCTTGGCTTTGTGAAAACGCTGAAGAATGCGCGGCGTCTTGTCGAACTCGGTGATTGCCTCGGTTAGCGTAGCATGCCACTCGTCCTTGGTCAGATCGTTGGCGACCCGCACGCCCTTGGAGCCCCACGCCAACTCCGAAAAGCCCGATGGCTTGACGACGAAGTCGCGTTCGCTCTTGCCCAGATCGAGCAATGCCATCCAATCGCTCACCGGTTTACCGCCGGCTTCCAAACCGTAGATGACCGCCTGGGGCGGCAACGGGCGCGGATCGATCACCCATGTTTGCGGAAACACCTGGGCCAACCGATCGTACGTTTCGCGACCGAGTTCGTCGCGCCACAATTTGGTCAATGCAGGATGGTGGAAGAGCGCGAACGATAATTTCTCCTCGAGGTGCGTCTTGGGCGGCGGAGTCATCTTGACGCGGTTGTGCCGCGCGGCATACAAGATCAGTTCTTGCTTGGGAACGTTGAGAAGATCGAACATCTCGAAGTTACGATAGAGTACGTCGATCTTTTCTTCGCGGCCGTCTTGCAGTCGAACGAACAGCGCTTCTTCGGTGAAAATGATGTCTTGGGGCGCGCAGACGAACGCTTCAACCGGATTCTCCAAGCGCGCTAGAGCGTCGGCCAGCCAACGCAATTCCGGACGATAGTTGGCCGACTCTTCGGATACGACGATCGCGACGAGGGGCCGTTCTTTTCCAGACTGCGCGCGAACCATCGCGGCAAAACCGAGGGGCATCCCGTGTGTGCCGCCGATCGTGTCCATCCCGAGTTTGCAATACGTCTCGGCCATCGCGCCGATAAAGCCCATGCCGCCCGGCACGCTGTCCAGCTCGGACGCGACGAAACCGCTGTCGGTCAAAATCAAGTCGGGCCGGATGACGGCGGGAAGGTCTTGCTTGAATCGATTCTGCCGCGCCAATCGCACGATGTGTTCGGGCTTGCCGTGATCCAGGTACTCGGCGATGAAGCCGGGTGCGGTTCCGCGGGCGCTGCGATTGTATAGATTATTGAGACCGCGGTAGAAGAGCAAAAGATCGCGTCCGATCGTCTCGAGCGTTGCCGCGTGCTCGGGCGACAATGCAAACGGCTCCGGGCTCACGCGCCAGGCGATTCGATCCTCGGCATTTTCGACTTTGAAGAGTCCGGGGGGAATCGCTTCGTAGAGGAAGCGCGCTTGCTCCGCAGCCGTGAGGTTGGGTGCAAAAGACGTACAGGCCATGCTACTCCTGCCGACAACAGCCGTCGGGGATTTTGGACTTGTTGAACGCGATGTATCGGCGTCGCATGTCGTCTAGAATACCCAGAACCTCGGGGTGAGTTGCACTCCC
>DATKGB010000186.1:0-4366 GCA_035544315.1 Verrucomicrobiia bacterium | reverse complement strand
GGGCAAGACCGATCCGCGGATGGGTACCCTCGAAGAGGTAGCCCGTGCCCTCTCTCTCCAGGTCATGCTCATCCCCAACGAACTAAGAGACACCGTGACTGCCCTTACCGGTCAGGGGCCGGCCCCGGAAGAAAAGTCGCTGTTCTCCGTTGAGCCTGACTGATGCCGCATACCCTTGACATCTTTCTTGGTGACCGCCGAGTGGGTACGATAACGAACCTCACTGACGACCACAATGTCTTCGTCTTCGACCACGCCTACGTCGAAGACGCAGCCCGACCAATCCTCTCGCTTGGCCTCCTAAACGCCAAAGGAGAACTCGCGCCGCCCACGCGGCCGCCGCAGGTTCGGCTCTTACCTTTTTTTGCGAACCTCTTACCCGAAGGCCACCTTCGGAACTACTTGGCGGCGCGCGCGCGTGTGAATCCCGTGCGCGACTTTCCGCTCTTGTGGTTGCTCGGTGAGGATCTGCCCGGCGCTGTTGTCGCGCGGCACTCGGCTGGCGTTGGAGCGCCTCCACAAGGGATTGACGATGTCATTTCCAAGGAAGTGCAGAGCGATCCGAACGTTCTAAAATTCTCCCTGGCCGGAGTGCAGCTCAAGTTTAGCGCGATACGTGAGGCGAACGGCGGCCTTACGATCCCCGTGCACGGCAAGGGCGGGAAGTGGATAGTAAAAATGCCGTCCGCCACGTATGCCCTCGTTCCCGAGAATGAATTTACAATGCTCACGTTCGCTCGCCGGGTAGGCATTGATGTTCCCGACGTTGGCCTTGTTGAAGCGGCCCAGGTCGCAAACCTGCCACCTGAGGTTCGCAAGGACCTTGGCAAGGCGCTGTATATCCAGCGATTCGATCGGGATGGCGACCAGCGCATACATATAGAAGACTTCGCTCAGATATTCAACCAATATCCGAACAACAAGTATGAAAATGTAAGTTACGCCAATATGCTAAGCGGAATTTGGCGAGCGATGGGGGAGGAGCAGGCAAAAGAGTTCATTCGGCGGCTCGTGTTCTCGATCGGCATCGGCAACGCAGATATGCATCTGAAGAACTGGAGCGTCATTTATCCTGATGGCAAGACGCCGCAGCTTGCACCAGCGTATGACTACCTCTCGACAATTGTATACATTCCGAACGATAAGCTAGCCTTGACCATCGCTCGCACCAAAGAGTGGGGAGATGTCTCAGAAGAACTGCTGGAACGCTTTGCGCGTCGCGCGGACGTCCCGCGTGGAGTCGTCCTGGAGGCCGCGCGTGAGATGGTCCAACGGATTCGCGACGCTTGGCCGCACTTGAACGACCCGCACCTTCTCCCGGCCGATTTTGTGGAGACTCTAAATCGCCACATCGAGCGCATACCGCTGTTCACGCATCATCGGGCGCCCGCACCGTCTCACACGCACCCGGCGCAACCCGGCGAGACGCCACAGACCGAGATCGCGTAGCGCGAACTTCTTATGCCTGCAGACGCGGATTTTTGACCACCATTTGACCACCAATTGGACGAACTCTGGCGTACTTTGGCGAACGCTGACGGCTAGCACAATCTCCTTATTCTACCGCACTTTATTCTACCGCACTTTCTCCACACTTCGGCGATGGTGTCCGGCGCCCTTAGCCTGCTTCGCATGTAAGGGGTCAGGAGTTCGAGTCGCGCGCGGCACTCAACATCGCATTTGTACTGAACTCGATTACGCCAAAATATTGATGTCGTACTCAACTGTGATCGGTCCGTGGTCGGTAATCCGAACGCCATGCCAGTAGTCCCGAAATACCGATCCACTATCTTTGATAGCGAGCTTGGCTAGCGCGGAAGAGGCAAGCTGATAGTCGATCCGTGTTCCGAGGTTTGCCTCAAATCGCTCCTTGCTCCGCACCCAGAACGTACGTAGCCTCTTCTCCTGTGTGCAGGACGGCAGTACGTCAACCCATTCGCTCAATAGCATCGCGAGCCACGCGCGCTCCTCGGGCTTGCAACCTAGGGATTTTGAGTGATACTTCGTGTCAGCGTCACGATCCGTGCCGATAATGTTGAAATCGCCGCATACCAGGCTGAGGTCATCGGGATGGGTGAGCATGTCCCGGAAAATCTCATGTAACGCTTTACGCTCCTCTTCAAGATTGTCCAGGGTGACGTAGACCGACGAGACATGTAGATCACCAATTTTCGCACGTACGATTTGCCCGCGATGTTGGAGGCTGCCGCCCGCGGTCTGAATATCCAAAAAGCCGTGCCGTGACAGGATCGCTACTCCGCCGTTGTCTTGGCCAAGACAAGGCGAAATTGCGACTTCAAAATTCGCTCGACCTGCCCACGTTAGGAATGACTCAGGAAGCGCCGACACGTTCAGTTCTTGAAGACAGGCAATATCCGGGTTCTGCCACACGAGCCAATCAAAGAACCCGTATTTCGTAGCGGCACCTAAACCGTTGACATTCGCCGATATTACTTTCATGATTGGCCGCCCGACGCGCCCCACTGGCCGATCGCATCTCTCATGATTGCTTGAACGCGCGTTCGGCGCCGCGCTTCGTGGCGTTGATGACGCGCAATAGCGCTTCGAGCAGTTCGTAGTCCCGTGCGCTGAATCACCACGGATCGCGACCGGACGGATCGAGCACGTAGAGCACCTTAAGGTTGCAGCACGCTCGCAGACGAACATGGGGCCTGCTGCTGCTAATCCACGCCAGAGTCATTGCCTTCGTTGTCCTTTTCGTGCGCGTGCTCGCACGGGCTTGACCTTCGCTTCTTAGGAGCCACGGGTTCACCGCCCTTTACAAATAGCCGCACCAGCGGACCCCCCTACTTCTCGATTGCCCAATAGCCTGGCCAGTTCACCGAGATCGCGGCATCGTAGAGTCCTCGCACGTCGTCTGCTCCAGCCATGAAACTGACCTTGCCGTCGAAGGTTGTGCGCGCGGCGTCGGTATTTCGCACGAGGAGGCGATCGATGTACTTCGCGTCGGGAAGCCAATCCGATTTGGCGCCGTTGCAGCGCGTGCATGCCGGAACCAGATTCCACAACGGGTCCTCCAGCAGAAAACTCCATGGGATGACATGGTCGACGGCGGCCTTGTTATCGGGCGTAAACGGCCGTTCGCAATAGAAGCACTTGCGGTCGCCGTCCTCCAGTAATATCCGCAGATACTTGGTGAGCGACCCCCGCTTCGCACCGTCGCGCGCGACCTTCTGGATGATCCGCGGCGTCAGCCGGTTGCAGCCCTCGAGGTAGTCCGCCCAATGGTAGTTTGCTAGCACCTCAAGCATCTGACCGTGGTCGCGCAGAAACGCTCGCGAATCTTTCGTAAGTTCTATCGCCGACGAGCCCGCGCTCCATTCGTACAGCAGCGGCATTTCATCCGGCTTGCTGTTGTGAAAGCGGCGGAGTACGTCTAGTGCGAGCAGCTGCGACATCGACGCTTCGACCCTATCGCGACCGACCACCGGCAGCTCGGCAAACGATCGCGCGGCGTACTGACCGGACAGCGCATGAATGCGGCGCACGACTTCGGCTTCTTTCGTCACGACCGCGGCTTGACGCAAGTGGTAAACGACGGTCTGGTTCCAGTACATCGACGCGAACTGGTGGCCTAGCTCCGTAAGTGGGATTACCAGCGCATTCGTCCGCCGACACACGCGAACCAGCGCTTTAAGCAGCGCCGGCTTGTAAGTCGTCGACATGGAGGCATGACGCAAAAGCGTCGCAACCTGCGCTACGCGATATTCGGACATGATTCGATCAACAGCACGCGATCGACGAAAGCGATTGCACTCGAAACCGATTTCGGAACAACGTCGGACATCCTCCGTGAAGCTTTACGCAAAAAAGGAAAGGGCGCCGCGGTGAACGCGGCGCCCTTGGTGCGGATAGGACAAGGAGGATATATCAGTGTCCTATGGACGCATTGATGGCCTGGATGTCAAACGTTCCTAACCCGGTGGTGTAGTCGTACCGGGGCAACGCGGTGTAGGCTCCGTTCGAACCGCTGAGGATATCGTGGAACCCGCCGACGAGTTCGGTTGGAGGCGGCCCGGCCGGCGTCTCGCTGGCGTTGGGGTTTTCGGTATAGATCTTGTAGAACTGCGGTGCGGCAAAGCCGAGCTGATTGTTGTGCGCGGATTGCAAGCGCGCGTACACGCCGGCCGCCAACGGCGACGACAAGCTCGTTCCGCCGATGACCGTCCCGGCGCCACCGACGTACACGTCGGCGCCGGTGTTGGGATCGGCATCCATTGCGATGTCGGGCACCCCGCGGATGCTCACCGGTGCGCTCTGGCCCGCGACGCCGGTCGTGGGCTGAACGCCCGATTCCCAGTACGGCGAGTATTCGAACTGGCTAAGACCGCCGCCGCCGGCGTTC
>DATKGB010000185.1:0-11562 GCA_035544315.1 Verrucomicrobiia bacterium | reverse complement strand
TCCGCGCCAACGATTCGATGAAAATTCGTTCGACCACCATTTTGGCCGTCCGTCGAAACGGGATGCTGGCAATCGCCGGCGATGGGCAGGTTACCCTGGATAAGATCGTGATGAAGCATGGCGCGCGCAAAGTGCGGCGCTTGGCCGCCGGAAAGGTCTTGGCCGGCTTTGCCGGTTCGGCCGCCGACGGCATCACGCTGCTCGAGAAGTTCGAGAAGAAGTTCAACGAGTTCAAAGATCTCACACGTGCCGCGGTCGAATTGGCCAAGGATTGGCGACAGGACCGCGCGCTGCGCCGTCTCGAGGCGTTGCTGATCGTCGGTACGCCCGAGCATCTCTTCGTACTTTCGGGAACCGGCGACGTGATCGAACCCGACGAACCGATTGCCGCGATCGGTTCGGGCGGCGCGTACGCCCAGGCCGCAGCGGCCGCGCTGATGCGCAACACCGATTTGGGAGCCGAAGCGATCGCCCGCAAATCGCTGGAGATCGCCAGCGAGATCTGCATCTATACCAACGCCGATATCGTCGTGGAGACCTTGGAGTAATGGACTCGACCGTTGAGAAAAAAGGCGGGCTGACTCCCAGGCAGATCGTTGCCGAACTCGATAAATACATCGTCGGGCAGGCCAAGGCCAAACGGGCCGTGGCCGTCGCGTTGCGCAACCGTTATCGACGCAATCAAGTGCGCGCCGATTTGCGCGACGAGATCACGCCCAAGAATATCCTGATGATCGGACCGACCGGCGTCGGGAAGACCGAGATCGCGCGTCGTCTGGCAGCGCTGGTCGGCGCGCCGTTCATCAAGGTCGAAGCGACCAAGTACACCGAGGTCGGTTACGTCGGACGCGATGTGGAGTCGATGGTTCGCGACTTGGTCGAACAGGCCGTACGCATGCTCGCCGATGAGCGTCGCGAGGAAGTCAAAGATTTGGCGGACCGTCAGGCCGTCGATCGCATCATCGACGTGCTCTATCCCGAAACGCGCGCGCCGTCGGGTTCGGGCGGCAATCCATTTACCGCGACGTTGGGATCGATCTTCGGGAACAACCCGCAACCGCAAGCGCAGTACGTTCCCCCGCTTCCGCCGCCGTCGAATGAAACCCAACGCGTCCGCGAGCAGGCTCGCGGCGAAATCGAACGCGGTTTCTACGACGTCCGCTTGATCGAGATCGACGTCGAAGAGGCGCCGTCGATGCCGATCGGCATGATCGGCGGCAGCTTCGAACAGGGCGGCGACCTGGGCGAAATGCTGGGCGGCATTCTTCCCAAGAAACGCAGCAAGAAGCGCGTGACCGTGGCCGAAGCCCGTCGCATCTTCGCCCAAGAAGAGGCCGGGAAACTGATCGATATGGATGCCGTCAAACGCGAAGCGATCCGGCGTGCCGGCGAAGACGGTATCATCTTCATCGACGAGATCGACAAAGTCGCCGGACGTCAAGGCGCCGGCGGGCCCGACGTTTCGCGCGAAGGCGTGCAGCGCGATATCTTGCCGATCGTCGAGGGGTCGACCGTCGCAACCAAGCACGGCACGATCAAGACCGATCACGTGTTATTCATTGCCGCCGGCGCGTTCCACGTAAGCAAGCCTTCCGATCTGATACCCGAATTGCAGGGGCGCTTCCCGATCCGCGTCGAGCTCGATTCGCTGACCGCCGAAGACTTCAAGACGATTCTGACCCAGCCCAAGAACGCGCTGGTCGAACAGTACAAAGCATTGCTTGCCACCGAGAACGTGACGCTGGACTTCCGCGAGGACGCCATCGATCAACTCGCGAGTTTTGCGATGCAAGTCAACGAGAACAGCGAGAACATCGGCGCGCGCCGCCTGCACACCGTCCTGGAAAAGCTGCTCGAAGAAGTTTCCTACGGCGCTCCCGAAAACGGCGGAACCGTAATTATCGACGCCGCCTACGTCCGCGACCGCCTAGCCGAGATCGTCGAAAACGCGGATTTGTCCAGCTATATCTTGTAGCTACCCGGCAATCGTCGATCTCGCGAACCCCGCTGATCGTGGGGGTCGAATGTGGGGACGCTCGTCGCGGCCATCCATGGCCGCTCCTACTCCGCCGTTTTTTTGAAACGGCCAAAGGAATACGCCCTCCGGGCGCTTTCAAAAAAATCGGAAGTCCCACATTCGACCCCCACGATCAGCGGGGTTCGCGAGCGGCCGCCCCTTCGACAAAGCTCAGGCCGACAAGAATGGCGGGGTCAAATCTCGCCACCGTCGAAGCCTGGCGGCCCATGCCTTATGTGCGCGAGATTATTGCCGATGGTCATGCGACGTTGCGAAAGATCGCCAAGAAGGTGCATCTTGAGGAACTGCGCGATCCGCTGATTCAGCAATTGATCGACGATATGTTCGAGACGATGTATGACGCGCCGGGCATCGGTCTGGCCGCGCCACAGGTCAACGTTTCCAAACGGATCTTCACGATCGATTTGCACGATGACGACGAAACGCACGGCCCGTTCGTCGTGGTCAATCCCAAGCTGGAACTCACGCAAGGCGAGGAATGGCGCCGCGATGGTTGTCTGTCGGTTCCTGGATACGTTGGCGAATCATTACGTTTCACGCACATCGCCATCAGCGGACTGGATCGTTTCGGCGAGAAGATTCGCTTGGAAGGCGACGGATTGTTCGCACACTGCATTCAGCACGAGATCGACCATCTCAACGGCGTGCTGTATGTGGACAAAGTTCGCAACCTTCGAACGCTGGCCGAAGAAGAAGCCGAAGATGCCGCACGAGAAGAGCGCGAGCGCTCCGTCGAGGAAGCCGCCTCGGCAACGTAGCATGCTTTTGCGGACGCTCTTTTTTGGCACCAGCACCTTCGCGGTGCCCAGCTTGCGCGTTGCAGCGGAACGCACGCAGGTCGTTGCGGTCGTTACGCAACCGGATCGACCCGCCGGCCGCGGGCAGAAATTAACTCCGTCGCCGGTTAAGGCTACGGCGCTCGAACTTGGACTGCGCGTCTACGAACCCCAACGTCTCAAACCATTCGCGTCCGAACTTGCAGGAGAAGCCTTCGATGCGTTCGCGTTGGCGTCGTACGGCAAGATCCTTCCGCAAGAATTGCTCGACTTTCCGAAGGTAGGGGCGCTCAACGTTCACCCGTCGCTGTTGCCAAAGTACCGAGGCGCGACGCCGATTCAAACGGCGTTGCGAAACGGCGATGCGGCGACGGGCGTTTCGATCATGCTGATGGATGCCGGCATGGATACCGGCGACGTGGTGCTCCAAGAGCGCATCGCGATTGCTCCGGACGACGATTACGGTTCCTTGCACGATCGGCTGGCCGAGCACGGCGCGCGCTTGCTGGGCGATGCGTTCGACTTGGCACGGCAAGGCTCGTTGCCGCGAACGCCGCAAGCGGGCGAATCCAGCGCCACCCGACCGATCGGCAAAGCCGATCTCGAAATCGCCTGGACCTGGACGGCCAAGCAAATCGTCGACCACGTGCGCGCATATTCGCCGCAGCCGTGCGCGCGCGCAACCCTGCTGGGCGAATCGGTGAAAGTCGTTCGGGCGGCAATTGCGACCGACATCGTCAGCCCCGCGCCGCCCGGGACGCTCTTGGGCGTCCGCGATCGGGTCGCGTTGGTGCAGTCCGGAAGCGGCGTTGTGGCCATCGATGAAGTGATCGCGCCCAATCGCGGCCCTGCCGGCGGTGCGGAATACGTTCGATCGCGCGAGCGGAACGGGAACGCGACGTGAACGCGCGCGACGTTGCGTTGCAAGTCGTGCGCGACGTTTTTCCGGCCGAGGCAGCCAGCGCCGAACGTGGTGCGCAAGAAGCGCTCGACTATCGTTTGCGCAAAGCCTCGCTCGAACCGCGCGATCGCGCGTTTGCAACCGAGTTAGCCTACGGATCGATCAAGATGCGCCGAACGCTGGACTGGTACGCGCGTGCCTTTATCGGGGATCGTCCCCAACCGCTGCCGCCGACGATCGCCGAGATCGTTCGGCTCGGCATCTACGAGATCGTCTTTACGCAAGCCGACGAACACGCGACGGTCTTCGAGTATGTCAACCTTGCTAAAAAGTACGGACACAGAGGCGTCGCGGGGCTGGTCAACGCCGTGCTGCGCTCGTTCCTGCGGGATCGTCCGTTGCCGCCCGCGCCCGAAGACTTCGACGATGCCGACGAATACTTAAGCGTCGCCTGTTCGCTGCCGACGTGGCTGGTGCGTCAATGGCGCGCGGCCTTTCCCGATTCGCTCGAAGCCATTTGCGTTGCGGTCAACTTGCCGGCGCGCAGTGCGATCACCGTCAATCGGCTACGCGCTGAGGTCGACGAGGTCGAGAGCGGTTTGCGCGCGTCGGGGAGCGACGTCCGGCGCTCGGAGTACGTCGAAGAGAGTCTGATCGTGGGCGGCGGCTCGCACAGTGCGCGCGAACGCGCGGCCGACGCCGCCTGGTTCTTTCAAGGCGAATCGGCAGCCATGCCGGTCGCAATCCTCAACCCGCAGCCGACCGAAACGGTCCTCGACGTCGCCAGCGGGCGCGGCAATAAGGCGCTGCAACTCGCCGCGCGCATGAAAGGCGAGGGTACGCTCTGGTGCCTGGAGCAAGACGCGCGCAAGGCAAAACTGTTGGAGGAGCGCCTGGCGTCGGCGGGTGCGGCGGCGTCGATCGTCGTCGGCGATGCTACCGGCGAGATCGTACCGGCGCAGCAGCGCTTCGATCGGGTCCTAGTCGACGCCCCGTGCTCGGGCGTCGGCGTGGTCGGGCGGCATCCCGAGGCTCGCTGGCGCAAACGCGCGGATGACGGCGCGCGATTGGCTGCGACGCAAGCGGCAATGCTGGCGGCGGTCGCGCCTCACGTACATCCGGGCGGCGTGCTGGTCTATGCGGTGTGCTCGACCGATCCGCGCGAATCCGTGGAGGTCGTCGACGCGTTCCTTCGAACGCACGATTTCTCTCGCGGCCTGATTCCCGCGGTCTTTGGGCCATTTGGGACGCGCCAGGGCGACGTCCTGGTGCCGCCCGGGCTGCAAGGACGAGACGGTTTCTACGTTGCGCGGCTGGAGCGACACATGTGAGCTGGCTTTCCCGGATTGAATCGGCCTGCGCTGCGTTTGTCGAGCGCGCGTTTGCCAAGACGTTTCCGAGCGATCTCGAGCCGGCTCAGATCGCGCGCAAACTCGTCGCGACCATGGAGGCGGCCACGCGCGGCGGCGAAGATGGGCTGGTCGCTCCGGGAAAGTATGTCGTGTACGTCAATCCCGACGATCTCGAACGGTTGGCCCCCCACGGCGCGTACCTCGAACGCGAGTGGTCGCAACTGCTCGTCGACATGGCGTCACGCGTCGACATCGCATTTTCCGACGGCGGCGTCGAAATCCGCATGCAGCCGCGCGCGTCGATCCCGACCGGCGCCGTCGAGATCGAACCCGGCACGCTCGTGCACACCGATCCCATCGAATTTCCTCGCGCGGACTCCGTACCGGCGCGCTTTCAACTGCGCATGGTCAAAGGTATTCCGGCCTACGGTGTGTATACGATCGACGGCTCGCTGAACGTGGGCCGCAGCGACGACTCCGAACTCTTCTTGGTCGATCCATCGGTATCGCGACGCCATGCGGTGATCGACGTCGATTCGGGTAGTCCGATCGTCCACGACCTGGGCTCGACCAACGGCACGTTCGTTAACGGCGAGCGCGTCGAAACGCGCCGGCTCGCGCCGGGCGACCTGGTGACGTTCGGCAAAACCGAAATGCGCCTGGAAGCCGGCTCGTGAACGAGGCGGGTTTGCGCGCCGGTTCGGTCGAGATTCTGGCTGCGCTGGCCATCTTTGCCGTCGTCGCGGCGCGCCCGCGCGCCCATCGCGCCGGCGATACCGGGCCGTCGCTTCCCGTGCGTATCGCGCTCGAGGTCGCGCACGCGGGTGCGATGCAGCGCTACGAAGGCGTGTGTCCGATGGTTGTCGGACGCTCGAGCAGCGCGAACGTCATGGTCTTGGATCCCCAAGTGAGCCGGTTGCACGCCCGCTTCGAAGCCCAGCACGGCATCGTGTATGTGAGCGACGCCGGCAGCAGTAACGGCACGTTTCTTAACGGACGCCGCTTGGATGGTGCGATCGAGGTGCGACCCAACGATACGATCGATGTGGGCACCACGCGCATTAGCTACGTTGGGAAGCTGCCGTGAGCGTTGCGGTTTCAAGCGATCCGTCTTCCTCGTTATGCGTCCGCTTGGACGACGCGACCGAAATTTTTGCCGTCGCCGCGGGCTTTGGAGTCATCGACGGCATACCGGCCGCGCGCGCGACGCTCGAACGCCTGCGCGCCGAATGCCAGCGTCGCGGCCGCACCGAACGCTTTATGCGCGGGCTGCGCCGAGGGCACACGGAGATCGAGGAGCTGCTGGCCATCGTCGCGCGCGTCAACGGCGAGTTGTTCGCCCGGAGCGCGTCGCACGAAGATTACGTTACCGCCGGGAGTTCGTTGACGATCGTGCTGGTGAGCGGGCGCCGCGCGTTCGTCGCGCACGCCGGCGGAACGGCGGCCTATCTCCTGCGAGCCGGATACGTCGTCGCGCTCACGCAGGACGACGCGATCGAGGACGGGCGGATCCTATCCCGCTCGATCGGTACGCAGTTGCAGGTGGACGCGTCGATGTGCCGTTTCACCGTCGACGATGGTGACGTGCTCGCGCTGTGCACGCGTCGTCTGCGCGACGACGAAGGGCGACGGCGACTGGCAGTCGCGCTCGCGGGCCGAGCGCCGTTGACATCGTCAAGCCAGTGCGTTGCGATCGTTCGGTTCGGTACCGACGACGTACCGTCGCCGGAGCCGGCCGCGCACTCGCGAACGTGGCCACGTCCGAGCGTCGTCGTTGCGGCGGCAATCTTCTGCGCGCTGGCATTTTGTTTGACTCGGTAGGGTTGCTGGCACGGCGCCTGACGCCGATGGCGATCGCGCTGGCGATCGCAGGATTCGCGCTGTCGTTCGCGCCGCCCGGGGCATTGGGGGCGCCATGGCTGTTGTGGCTGCTGGCTGTCGGCGCGCTCCTATGGGTCGGCCTCGCGCCGCTCGACGTCACGCGCGACGACGTGTTGCCCGCATTGGCGGTGGTCTTATGCACGATCGGATTGCTGGTCGTCGCGCGCATATCGCTCGATTTGGCACGCAAGCAATTGGATTGGCTGTTGGTGTCGCTGGTGTTGGCGATCGCGCTGGGGCCGGCGCTGGCGCGTTTCCGACGCTTGGCTGCGTATAAATACATTTGGGTGCTGGCGTCGTTCGTGCTATTCTTGCTGCTGCTGGTCTTCGGTCAGGAAGTTAACGGCGCGCGTTTGTGGATCCGCTTGGGCCCGGTCCAGTACGAACCGGTCGAGCTGATCAAATTGTTCATCGTCTTTTTCTTAGCCGCATACCTTGCCGAAACCGCCGACGTGATCGCCAAAGCCCGCGCCTGGTCGATTCGGAGCAATCTCAAATACCTCGGGCCGCTGTTCTTGGGATGGGGCGCATCGATGGCGATACTCGTGCTGCAGCGCGATTTGGGCATGGCTACGCTGCTGTTGGCAACCTTTGCAGCGATGCTCTACGTTGCGACGCGGCGGATCGATATCGTCGCGGGCGGCTTTGGCGTTTTCGCGCTGGCCGCTACCTGGGCGATGCGGCATTTCTCGTACGTTCAGGCGCGTTTGAGCGTTTGGCAGAATCCATTTGCCGATCCGCACGGCGCGGGTTACCAAGCGGCGCAGGGCTACTATTCGCTTGCCGCGGGAGGTCTGTTCGGGACCGGCTATCGGCTCGGGCATCCGTTGTTCATTCCCGACGTCGCAACCGACTACGTCTATGCCGCGTACTCCGAAGAGTTCGGGTTGTTGGGCGCGCTGATCGTGCTGGTGCTGTTCTTGGTAATCGTCCGCCGCATCTTTGCCGTCGGTGCCGAGCAACCCGATCTGTACGCCAAGCTCGTTGCGGTCGGCTTAGCGGCGACGTTGGGCTTTCAAGTCGTCATCATCGTCGGCGGGGTGATCGGCCTCTTCCCGTTGACCGGCATCACGTTGCCGTTTATCTCCTACGGTGGGAGTTCGCTGGTCGCTAACGTACTCTTGATTTCACTGGCTTGGGCGCTCAGTTCGCGCCCACGCGCGCGCTCGTCGTAAAAGGGGCATTACGTCATGCATCGATCCTTAGCACTCTTGGCGGCCGCGGGCTCGCTCGCGTTGGCGGCATGTTCGGGCGGCGGCCACGCCGCCTCCTCAGCCAGCCGCAGCGCTGCGGTGGCCTCGACGGCGATGGCCGCTACGGCCACCTCGGCCAGCGACGGCGCCAAAGTGTTCGATACCAACTGTTCGAGCTGTCACGGTTCCAACGGCGCGGGTTCGCCCGGGGCATTTCCGCCGTTGGCGGGCAATCCGGTGGTCGTGGGCGATCCGATGCGTGTGATTCACATCGTCAAGGACGGCTTGATCGGCAAGATCGTCATCGCCGGGCAAACCTACAACGGCGAGATGCCCAAGTGGGGTTCGGTCTTGAGCGCGGGCGACATCGCGTCGGCGATCACCTATATTCGCTCGGCGTGGGGCAACAAGGCCAGCCCGGTGACCGTCGCACAGGTCACCGCGCAGAAGTAGGCAGCGAGCGCAGCCACTGCAAGATCGTCTGCGGAACGCGCGGATCGAGCGGCGCCGGGACGAAATATTCCGAAGCGTTGCTAACGGCGCTTGCCGGCAGACGCAAGAACAAGTGATCGTCTTCAAGTAGCACCTTCACGGTAATCTTGCGGTGCGCGGCGCGGGCTGCATCGACGAGATGCGGAAGATCGCTCGCCAAGACTTGAATGTCGCGGCCCCCTTGCAACACGAGGATCGGCACGTTAACTTTGGTGATGTAGACGGCCGGATCCAGGCCGGCATACGACGAGAACGCTTTCAAGAGCACCGTGCGATACGCGGCGTTCTTGTCGCCGGGCAACTGTTTTCCAATGATCCGATCAAGCGAGATCGCCGGGCCGGCCATCAGCACGATGCCGGCGAGATTGGGAATCGAGGGGGCGATCAACGGCGCGATTTCGCCGCCTTCACTATGGCCGAGAATAAAGATCCGATGTGGATCGACCCAGGGTTGGCGTTTGAGAAACGCGATAGCGGCGCGCGCATCGTCGCCAAGGGGATGCCAATCCTCGGTTCCCTCGCCGGTGCTCTTCCCAATGGCGCGTTTGTCGTAACGAAGTACGATGACGCCATTGTTCGACAGCGCGTTACTCAAATCCAGAAACGTTGGATTTGCAGGGACGGCGGCGTCGCGCGTGCCCGCTCCGCTCCCGTGTATGAAGATGAAAGCCGGCATCCGTCGGCCTTTGGGATCGTTGGGAATCGTCAGCGTTCCGGCAATCGCTGCGCCGCCGCTCGACGCAAACGAAACGTCGCGGCTGCTGAAGTGCGGCTGCGCCGTCGGGTAAGGCGTCGGCAGAACCGCGGCCGGTGCGGGCGTTACGGCGGTCGTTGCGGTGCTGTAGTTGTTGAGCGTGAGGGCGGCGGCCGTGCCCAGGCCGATTCGATCGACGGCATACGTAGTCGGGTTCGACCAAAACGTTTCGCGTAGCCCGTTCGGGTAGCCGATGGCGCTTTCCAGGTCGTTTTGGGGCACGCCGGCAGGTCGCGCGTCGGCCGCGCTCGTCGGTGTGAGAGTGACGACGGTCAAGCCGCCGTTGATCGCCAAATCGGCGATGGGTTGCCCTCCGGCAGATGCAACGATCGCCGGGAGCATCATGGGCAAGGCGAACAGTCCCTCACCGATCGTTAAGCCTTTCGTGCCCGCAGGTTTTGAACGCGCGGTCGGCGGCTCGAGGAGCGTCGCAGTGCCGTTCGCAAATACGATATCGGTGGTCTTACCGTTTTGAGAGACGCGATAATGCGTGGGCAGCAGGGTTTGCGTGTCGTAGTCGGTTTGCGTCGATACGGCAGCACCGCTAGGCAGGACGACGTTCTCGATGACGCTGAAGCCCGAAGCGCTGCTGCGAACGACGATCGTCGTTTGGGTAAGGCCCGGGACGCCCGAAACGGTATAGGTGTAGGTGCCGTCGGGCGGACGGGCGGGTGGGGCGGGCGTTGCGCCGATAGCGGCGACGCACAGTGCGAGCGTTGCCAGGGCGAAGCGGTTAGGCATTCGGGCCTCCTTGGGGTACGACTTGCGGGGAAAGTGCGGCCAAGCCGCCGATGGTGCCTAAGCCCATGGTTTCGACGGCGGTGCTGGGTACGATGATCATGGCCCCTTTTTCCTTCAACCCTTCGTAGAGCATATTCATCGCGCGCAGATGCAGCGCGACCGGGTTATTCTGGTAGGCCTTGGCGGCTTCGACGAACGATTGCGCGATCAAACATTCCGCGTTGCCCAGGATCGTGCGGGCTTGGCTTTCGCGTTCGGCTTGGGCTTGTCGAGACATCGCGTCTTGAAGCGAATCGGGAATCTTGATGTCGCGAATCTCGACGGAGTTGACGGTGATTCCCCAAGGCGTGGTCCGCGCGTCGATCGCTTTTTGCAGATAGCCGTCGGCTATCTGCCGGTTGGAGAGCAGGTCTGCCAGTGTGGTCGTGCCGATGATATCGCGCAGCGCGGTTTGAGCGGCCCACTCGATTGCTTGCGCGTAAGAAGTCACTTCGAGCGCGGCTTTTTGCGCATCCCACACGACCCAGAACAAAACCGCATCGACGTCGACCGGGACGGTGTCTTTGGTCAGCGTCTCCTCGGCGCTAAAGGTTGAGGTCTGCACGCGTTGATCGATCCACATCGCAACGCTATCGACGATGGGAATCATCCCGAATAATCCGGGCCCCGCGAGTTTGCGGAACCGTCCCGCGCGTAGCACGACTGCCTTTTCCCACGGGTTGGCCATTTGAATGCTCACCAAGACGAGGGTGGCGACGATGACGCTTGCGACGATCAGCGGTGTACTTTGAAGGTGTAGTCCTCTGTTGACGCCGATCGCACCGATGGCGACGGCCAAGAACGCAGCGATAGGATTGATACGTCCGCGGCCGGTGCGCGACGCGCGAACGGTAGCGGCGTTGGTGAGTAGGAGTGATGGCATTTTGAAGTTACTCCGTTCCTAGTAGTTCCAAGAGATGATCGATCAGTTCGCGACCCGGATAACCCAGGCCGACAGCTTCGCCAAGCGCGCGCGCGGCCAGTTCGTGGAGGCGGCGGCGACGCAGTCCGTCGTCGGCGCCGGTGGGACGTTCGGCCAAAAACGTTCCGCGTCCGCGGAAGGTCTGCAGCACGCCCTCACGCTCGAGTTCGATGTAGGCACGGTTGACGGTGTTGGGGTTGACCCGCAGGACGATCGCGATCTCGCGGACGGTCGGAAGCTGCTGGCCGGGCACGAGCGCGCCCCGAGCGATGCCGTGAAGCACTTGCTCGCGGAGCTGCGCGTAAACCGGGACGGCGCTCGCCCCGTCGAGGTGGAAATCGGTTGCCTGCATTGTTGTCTTTATTGTCCTGGTGTATTAGGACAATATGGTTATACCCGATTAAGGCCGAGATCGTCAAGGTCTTCTCGGCAAGGGACGGCCCACGCCAAAGCGCGCCCTCCGCTCCTATTCC
>DATKGB010000184.1:0-3560 GCA_035544315.1 Verrucomicrobiia bacterium | reverse complement strand
GGGGAAGGGGCGACGCCGTCGGAGGTGGCCAGCGCGTCGATCGGATCGCCCGAAAGATGGCCGCCCTTGAGAACGACCGCGCGACAGCCTCGCTCGCGCAATGCCCCAGCCGCCGCTGCCAATCCCTCCAGAGTAATCGCGGGAACGTCCAACAGGGCGGCGGCTTCGGCGAGGTTAGGGGTCAGGATCACCGAGGGAGCCGTCGCGAGGTCGTCGCGCAGAGCGGCGATCGCCGCATCGTCGGCTAGCCGGCCCCCGCCCGTCGCGCGCAACACCGGATCGACGATCGCGGGAATCTCGGGATAGGCCCGAACGAACTCGGCGACGATCCGCACGTTCCGAGCGTCGACCAGCGCGCCGATGCGTAGCGCGCGTAGCTCACCGGCCGGCAGCGCCTCGAGTTGGGCGCGCACGACATCGGCGGGAACGGCGTGCAGCGCCGCGACCGCGCCGCCGTCTTGTGCGCTCACCCCGGCGACCACCGTGAAGACTTCGACCTCGAAGGTCCGCGCAATTGCGATATCCAGCCCGACGCCCGCGACGTTCCACGGGTGCGTCGTTCCGATCGAGGCGACCCGCGGGGCCATCAGCGCGATCCCCACAACGACACCAATTCGGCGGCGGCGCGTTGCCGATCCGACGCGTCGGCTATCGCCGAAATCACCGCCGCCATGGCCACGCCGGTCGCGCGCACGCGGGCAATATTCGATGCGTCGATGCCGCCGATGGCCGCCACCGGCAACGTCGTCGCCGCCGCAACGCGCGCCAACCCGCCGATGCCCAGCGGCGCGCCGGCGTCGCCTTTCGACGCTGTCGGAAAAACCGCACCGACGCCGACGTAATCCACGCCCATCGCTTGCGCCGCGCGCGCTTCTTGCGCCGTGCCGCAGGACGCGCCGATCAGGCCGGGCCCAAGCGCCGCGCGAACCGTTGCGATGTCATGGAAGCGTTCGTCATCGGGACCCAGATGAACGCCGTCGCACTCGAAGGTTAGCGCGGCATGCCAATCGTCGTTCATCACGAGCGCGGCGTCCCGCTCGCGCGTCAACGCGCGCAGCGCGCGCAGATCCTCCGCCACGATCCCCGATTTGGCGCGATACTGCAGGATCCGCACGCCCGCCGACAGCGCCGCGCGCGCGATTTCCAGCGTCGCGTCGCTCTGGTTGACGATCGCGTAGATGCCGGTCAGTCGCGACGTCAACGCTTGGCGCGCAGCTTCATCCATAGATAGGCGTTGGTCAGAATGTATGCAACGAAGATCGCGACGACAAAAAAGGCGAGGCGCGTATCGTGTCGCTGCAGTGCCATCGGCAGCAAGAGCACGAAACACAGCACCGCCGCCATCGCGACCGCGATGACGCGCGAAAAATTGCCGAACATTAGTCGTCGCCGAGGAGCAGATCGCCTAAGCGCAGCAGCTCTTTTTCGTCGGTGAAGCGCAGTTCGATCTTGCCGCCCTTTCCGCTGCGCCGCAATGCGACGTGCGTGCCGTATTTCGCGCGCATGCGCGATTCAAATGCATGTTCGTCCGCGTCGAGCGCCGGGTCGATTCGTCCGCCCGGTTTGGCGGCCGCATCGCTCATCGCACCGGCCAGGCGCTCGAGCGCGCGCACCGACAATCCTTGGGCGATGGTGCGTTGCGCCAACGGCATGCGACCGGGTTCGGGCGCGGCCAACAGCGCGCGCGCGTGACCGGCGCTCAGGCGGCCGTCGACGAGCATCGCCTTGATGCCGTCGGCTAACGCGAGCAGACGCAAGGTATTGGCGATCGCCGGCCGGCTCTTGCCCAAGCGCTGCGCGAGTTCTTCTTGCGTAAACGAATATTCTTCGAGCAGGTGCGCGAACCCGGCGGCTTCTTCAAGCGCGTTGAGATTCTCGCGCTGAAGATTTTCGATGATCGCGACTTCGAGCGCTTCTTTGTCGTCGCTCTCGCGAACGATCGCCGGAATTGTGGAGCGCTGGAGCGCCGCGCACGCCCGCCAGCGTCGTTCGCCCGCAACCAATTCGAAGCCGCCCTCGCGCCGGCGCACGATGATCGGCACCAGCACGCCATAGGCATGGATCGAGGCTTTGAGTTCGTCAAGCGAGGCTTGATCGAACGACTTACGCGGTTGAAAACGATTGGGCGTGATCTGTCCGACCGGAACGTCGCGCAACAGCTGGTGGTTGGGAGCGGTAGCCACCGGCGTGCTGCCGATGAGCGCGTCGAGGCCGCGTCCCAAGCCGCGTCGCTGCGGTTGGCTCACGAGACGATCGCCGAAATGTTGGGAATGGGTTCGAGCATCTCTTTGGCTAACGATAGATACGCTTGCGAGCCCCGGCTCTTGACATCAAAAAGAATCACCGGCTTGCCGTAAGACGGCGCTTCGGAGAGACGAATGTTGCGCGGAATTTGCGTACGCATCATTTGCTGCGGAAAGTACCGCGCGAGTTCGTCGAGGACTTCGACCGCGAGGCGCGTGCGTCCGTCGAACATCGTGACCAGCACGGCGCTAACGTACAACGTCGGATTGAGCGCTTCGCGCACGCGGTTGATGACGTTCATCAACTGCGATAAGCCTTCGAGTGCGTAGAATTCGGCTTGCACCGGAATCATGATCTCTTGCGCGGCCGTCAGCGCGTTGATCGTCAGTAAGCCCAGCGACGGCGGGCAATCGATCAGGACGAAATCGTAGCGGCCGGCGATCGGCGTCAGCGCGCTGCGCAACCGCGTTTCGCGCGACAGCGCCGAAACCAACTCGATTTCGACGCCGGCCAGATTGATGGTGGCCGGAACGACGTACAGGCCTTCGATTTCGGTCGGAACGATCACGTCGTCGACGGGCGCTTGCTGCATGAGCACGTCGTACACGTCGCGCTCGATACGCGACTTGTCGATGCCCAGCCCGGTCGTGGTGTTGCCTTGCGGATCGCTGTCGACGACCAGCACGCGCCGGCCCATGACCGCAAGCGCGGCACCAAGATTCACCGCCGTCGTGCTTTTACCGACGCCGCCTTTCTGGTTGACCAATGCGATGATGCGCGACAGTTCCGCGTTCTCCGAAAGACTACGGGCTCACCGCGCCCGCGTGGGCGTCGAGATAGGTCTCGAGGAGCCGTAAAAGCGAGTCACGGTCGTTACGCCCGGGTTCGTCGGTGACCTGCTCGAAAAGCCAGTGCAACGCAGCGCCGACGCGCCCGTCGCCGCGGTATCCGATCGGCGCCAGCGCGCGCGCAATCATCGCCGCGATCACGTCGTCCCCACCGATCGCCAGATCGGCGACGGAAAAAGCCGGCCGGCGCGCTACCTCGGCGGAGATTCGCTCCTGGAAACGCTCGTTGGAATCGTCGCGCTTGGGCAGACCGCTGCCCGCAATGTCGCCCGCGCGCAGCGCAAATTGGCGCTCTAACCGCTGCGGGCCGACGCGCCGCACGAATCGGCGCAAGGCCGCGTCGGAGAGCTCCGGGTCGGCAACGTACATGTGCTGGCGAACCAACTGTTCGACCGTTTCCACGGTCTCACCCGAGAAGCGTAGGCGCGATAGCATGTCGCGCGCGAGATCGGCACCGACGAGCTCCCC
>DATKGB010000183.1:0-7451 GCA_035544315.1 Verrucomicrobiia bacterium | reverse complement strand
CAGCATCGGCGCGCCCGCGCGCGGCGACGCGGATCTGCTGGCGCGCATGAGCGCGCTCAATCCGCACCTTAACAGCTACCAGGCGTCGATTCACGCCGACATCGTGATGCATTCGTTCCCGTTCTTAGCACCCAGCTTGGACGGCACGTTCTATCACAAGGAACCCAGTAAGGATAAGTTGGTGTTTACCGGCGGTTTGCCCGGCATCGGCAAAGAGTTCAGCAAAATCTATCCGCACATCGATTCGCCGTCGCAGTGGAAGCAGGTCTACGTCGTGTCGATCGTCGGCGACGACGGGACGTCGACGACCTTCCGGCTGGTGCCGCGCAAACACGGCCGCGTGGATCATCTCGACGCGGTGGTCGACGATAAAACCGCAACGATCTCCTCGATGCGTTGGGACTACAACGACAGCGGCTACGCCGACCTGCATCAGACCTACAGGCAGGTCAACGGGAACTATTTGGTCGACAAGCAGAGCGGCCATTTCGAGCGGCCCGGCTACAACGGGGACGCTACCTCGACGTTTACCGATTTCAAGCTCAACCCGGCCCTAACGGACGATTTCTTTAACCAAAGCTAGCGTCGCGCGTCGGGAGTTCGTGCTATAAGAGAGTTGATGGCTGCCTCGACCGTCGATCTTCTCGTTGCGCCGATGACGGACGCCTTCGCGCGTCCGATCACCTATTTGCGCGTTTCGGTGACCGATAAGTGCAATCTGCGCTGCGTCTATTGCATGCCCGAAGGCGGCTTGGACTGGTTGCGCCGCGAGGAGATCCTTTCGTACGAAGAGATCGCCGCGATCGTGCGCGCGGCGGCATCGGTCGGGATTCGATCGATTCGATTGACCGGCGGCGAACCGCTGCTGCGTCGGGAGCTGCACCGCCTCGTGCGCGAGATCGCCAACACGCCGGGCATCGACGACGTTTCGCTTTCCACCAACGGGCTGCTTCTCGAGGATCAAATCGACGATTTGGTTGCGGCCGGTTTGCAACGCGTCAACATATCGCTGGATACGTTGCGCTCGGACCGTTTCGAAGCGATCGCGCGGCGACCGGGCCTAGACAAAGTCTTGCGCGGTATCGACGCCGCGTTCGCGCGCGGCCTGGCGCCGGTAAAGATCAACGTGGTCGTGATGCGTGGCCAAAACGACGACGAGTTGGCCGACTTTGCGGAACTGGCGCGCCGCCTGCCCGTCGCGGTGCGATTTATCGAGGTCATGCCGGTCCACGAAAATCTCGGCATGCAGCGTGACACCTACATCGCCGCCTCTGAAATCCTCGAGCGCCTCGCCGCCGTCGCCGACCTGGCCCCCGTTCCCGGACCCGGCGGCAACGGGCCCGCACGGTATTTCGCCGCGCCAGGCGCCGCCGGCATCATCGGCGTGATCAGCCCGCTCTCACACGACTATTGCGATCGCTGCAATCGCGTCCGCTTGACCGCCGATGGTCGCTTGCGCCTGTGCCTGTTCGGCGATCACCATCTGGATTTGCGGACCCCATTGCGCGCCGGCGCCGGAGAAGCCGCCATCGCCGACCTCCTCCGCGACGCCATGCTCATAAAGCCCGAACGTCACCACCTCCGCCTCGGCGAACCCGCCTCCCGCATGCGAGCCCTAAGCGAAATCGGCGGTTAGGTCGATTGGGGAGAGGCCGGCACGCATACCCCGTCCCGAACGATTAAATAAAAATTAGTGAGGGGCGGGGTATGCGTGCCGACCTCTCCCCAATCGTGCCCGCTACTCATCCCAAAAGGCCCCGTCGCAAGGGGGTGGAAGGGGATTGTCACAGCCGGCGCTTCGGGAGCGTTGAGAACGCAAAGGGGAGGGCTGTAGATGGAGCAGGTCTACCTCGCCGCCGGAACGATAGCCGCGGCGCAGGCGCGAGTGGACGCGTTGGTACGCGAGTATCAAACCAAACTCTCTCGTTACGTGCGTCGCATGGTCGGAGACGCCGATGCGGCATTGGACATCACTCAGGATGTGTTTTTGGCCGCGTATCGGACCTTGCGGAAAGATCCCGAACGCCCGTTGACGGGCGGCTGGCTCTACAAGACCGCGACCAACAATTCGATTTCGTTCCTGCGGCGCAAAAAGGTCGTGCGCTTCCTTTCGCTGGATCGCGATCACGATCTGAGCGGTTGGCGAATCGACGAGCGTAGTGCGGTGTCCGTAGATTTGCAAGCGGCGATGTCGCGCTTGCCGGCAGACCAATCGTCGGCAGTGATGCTGACCAGTTATGCCGGGTATTCGTCGCAGGAAGCTGCGGTGATGCTCGGGACCACCGCCGATGCGGTTCGTCAGCGCGTTTGCCGCGCGATGAAAACGCTTCGCGCGGTGATGACGGAGTGAACGTTTGAACCAGAGTGCCTGCCAACGTGCGGAGATTCTCGCCGGCGCAATCGCGCTGGGCGAAGTCTCCGACTCACAACGCGAATCGTATCGCTCGCACCTGTCGGGGTGCGAGTCGTGCGTGCATTCACTCGGCGGGGAACGCGGGATCGAGCGCACGATGGCGCAACTCCAGACCGCCCGCGATCAAGAGACCTGGGATCCCGACCTAACGCGCGCGGTGCGCGATCGGATGAACGGCCGGAATCGCGCGCTAGGCTGGAGCCTTGGGGCGGCGGCCGCCTGCGTGGCGGCTTCGTTGGCGATTCATGCGTTTGCCGTCGGCGGCATCGCGCACTACGTTGCGGCGTCTACGCCGGTCGATAGCTATTCGCCCGTCCAGCCGATCGTGCTGGAGCGGCCCGCAAAACGCGAGCGGTCCGTCGCCGTGATCGCGCGAGCCCAGACGCATATGATGGTCGTCCATAATGTGGTGACGCTCACGCGCCCGGCCGATCCCGCGCCGGTTCCCGTTCCCGCGTCGGCCCATGTATCGGCGCCGGTGGTGCGCCCCGCGAATGTTGCGTTTCACTCGACGGGCACCGATGCCGGCGTTCCGATATGGCGCCAAGGCGGCGGCGCGGTAACGACCGCCGCGCGCCCGATCGTGAGCGATCAAAGCGCTATGCAAATCGGGACGGTTTCGATCTCGCCCGGCTATGCGATGCGCGAAGTTGCGCCGGTCGGCGGCGAGAATGCGATCAACCCGCTCCCCGCGCCGATCGCATACGCGGAGGGCGCCGAAGGCACGACGGTTTTTGAAGTGCTCGTTGACGAGCGCGGTGCGCCGAGCAAATGCACGATTACGAAGTCTTCGGGATATTTGGCGCTCGACGTCGCGGTCTGTAAGGCCGGGATGGCCGCGCACTACACTCCGCGGATGGTGGGCGGCCGCGCCGTGCCGGGCATCTACGACGATGCCTTCACGTTTCGTCGTGGCGACGACCAAGACGCCGGCACGGGACCCTAGGCTAGCGGGTCTCATCTTCGGCTAAGAGGATCGCCCGGCGTCCGGAACGCTGCTCGGTCAACCACTTTACGATCCGCGTTCCGCAAGTGGGGGACACCGTACTCCTCGCGGAAACCGCCGCCCATGCGACGAGGGACGGTCATCGCCGGTTTGATCGCGGTGGCGTTGAGCGCCACGGGATGCGGGGCGCATCGCGCCGCCACGAACGCGGCGTCGCGAGCGTCGGTCGCGCCGCTTTCGCCATCGGCCGCCCGCGGCCGCGCAATTTACGCCGACAACTGCTCGGCGTGTCACGGCGCCGACGCCGCGGGTGGGCAGTTGGGGCCGATGTTGCGGGGCGAGCGCGCCCGACGTACCGATGCTCAAATCGCCGCAGCGATCCTGAATCCTACCCCACCGATGCCCAAGCTTTCGCCGGCGCAGTTGAGCGCGCAAGACGTCGCCGACGTCACCGCCTACGTCGAGACGCTTTAATGCCGACCTTCGTCTACCGCTTTACACGCGATCTTCGTCTGGAAGACCATGCCGGGCTGGCTGCAGCAGCCAGCCATGGCGAGATTCTTCCGGTCCTGATCGTCGATAACGCGTTGCACGCTCGCTTGGCCCGGTCGCCGCGCCGCGCCGCATTCTACTGTCGTGCGGTGCGCGCTCTCGACGCCGCATTGCGCGAGCGTGGCTCGCGCTTGATCGTTCGCCGCGGAGCCCCCGGGCGCGCTCTGCGCAATTTGGCGCGAGCCAGCGGCGCCAACGGTATCGCATGGAGTGCGAGTTATCACGGCACGGGCGCGCACCACGACCGCGCGGTGCAGTCCGACATTGAGGAGGCGGGCTTGCATGCGATACTCGTGCACGACGCCCCGGCGATTCCGCCCGATGAAACCAGCGCGGCGTACTCGGGAACCTCCGGCGGTTACCGCGCTTTCGTTCCATATTTTGCGACGTGGCGCGAATTGACCCCGAATTCGTTCGAGCAGCCGTTGCTCATGCGCTTTGCCACCAGCGAACTGCAGAGTGAGGCCTTCCCGCAGCCAGCGGAGTTCGGCGCGGGCGATTGCGATCTGGCAGCGACCCCCGCACAAGCCAACGCCGCGCTGAGGTCGTTTCTCAAAGGTGACGGTCTGCACTACGACGTTGCCGCCAACGTACCGTCCGACGACCGGACGTCGCACTTGTCGGCTCATTTGAGCTTCGGGACGATCGCCGCGCGTAGCGTCGTACGAGCGGTACAGGCGCGCGCCCAAGATCCGTTCCTGTTGACCGAAGAGCGCGCGGCGTTGCGGTTTTACGTGCGATCGCTGGCGCTGCGCGATTTTTTCTTACAACTGGCTTGGCATCACCCGTGGACCGACGAGGCGCCGCTTCAGGAAAAGATGCGCGATTTTGCATTGGCGCGCTCGCATCGCGCGCTGGACGCTTGGCGGGCCGGATCGACCGGATTCCCTCTGGTCGACGCGGGGATACGTCAACTCCGCGCGACGGGTTGGATGCACCCGCGCGTGCGCGCGGTAGCCGCGTCGTTTCTATGTTTTGATCTGGGCGTCGATTGGCGCGTCGGTCGCGACGAGTGGGAAAAGTATCTCATCGAAGACGATCCCGCGATTTCGACGGGAAACTGGCAGTGGATCGCCGGCGTCGGCGCCGACATGGCGCAATACCCGCGCATCTACAATCCCGAAACGCAGCTGCGACGCTTCGATCCTACCGGCGCTTACGCCCAGCGTTGGATCGGCGAACTGGCGCACCGCCCGTTGGGAACGTGGGCGTCGGGACTCGGCCGCGCGCAAATCGACCTTCCGCTGTTCTCGGGTGAAGACTACCCGCAGCCGGTCGTGGACCACGAACGCGAAGCGCGCGCATTTCTCGCGCGCTACCGCGCCCATCCCTAGCGGGCTTTTTCGGGAAGGCGTTCGTCGATCCAATCGGCCAGAATCGGGACGCGGACGTCGTCGCCCTGCCAAACCTTGATGCCGTAGAATACGCTGGCAACCAAGAAGAACGGGATCAAAAGCGCTTCCATCACATCCGACGAACCGGCTAGGGTCGGGAACGGGATGTTGCCCATGAACCACAGCACGCCCCACAGCGCGGCGATGCCGAGGTTGAAGCCGATCGCCTGATACGCTTGGCGTTTGAGCGCGGGCGACTGTTTGCGGTCGAACAGCGAGATCAGCGCCAGCGGCCATAGCGGGTAACCCAGTGCGACCAATGCGCGGGACTCGACCGGGTCGAGGGTTGCGACGGCGGCCGATGTCACGGTCGGCGCGGCGGCATAGCCTTGCTGAGCCCAGGGACCCTGGTAAAACGGGGGCGGCTGCGCGTTCGAGCGCGGGGGCACCTGGCCGCCGAGGTGCTGGCGGCTCGCGCTAGCCGAATCGATTTTGGCGGCCAGCCGGCACGACGGGCAGGCACCGCGATCATCACGACAGGTCGCGCAGATCGGCTTTGCGCAATCCGCGCACGGTGCCACCGACGGTACGTTTGAATGGAAATAGCAGTCCACGGTAGTTCTCCCTCTTCAAGAGTCTTCGTCCTGACCTACTTGGTAGCAAGCTTGGAGGTTTCACCAACGGGCGGCCGCAAGTTCGAGCCGCCGATGGATCGTCGCGAAATTCTCCGCCGCCTCGCCACCGAGGCGCGACCCTATACGCTTCAGATCGTCGCCGCGATGCTGTTGGGTACGGTCGCGGGCCTTATCAACCTCATTCCGCCCTGGGCGTTTCGAGAAATTATCAACGGCGTACTGGCGCCCAAAAACGGCTCCCCCGACCTGCATTTGCTGTACCTCGCGCTGGTGGCCACCTTTGTGGGACTGACCCTGGGCTACCTGACTACCTACTTCCAAACGTATTTGACGGCCTGGGCCGGGCAACATATGGTCGCCAAGCTGCGGGTCTCGCTGTTCGAACGGGTCCTCAATCTTCCGTTGGCCCAGTTCGACAAGTGGCGCCCCGGCGAACTGATTTCGCGCTTTAGCAGCGATTTGCAGATCATGACCGACGCGCTCTCGATTTCGGTGCCGCAGTTGGTCGTTGCCAGCGTAACGTTCGTTTCGTCGCTCGCATATTTGATCTATTTGGATTGGCGTCTAACCCTGGTGCTGATCGTCGTCGCACCGATGGTGTCGTACGTAGTGTCGATGTTTCAACGACTGATTACCACGAGCACGAAGCGCACGCAGGCCCGCATCGCGGACCTCTCGGCGAACCTGACCGAGGTGCTGCAAGGCCAGCGCATCGTCAAAGCCTTTGGCCGCGAGGAACACGAGGTTGGACGGTTTCGTAACCGTAACGACGACTATTTCGGTGCGTACCTCAAACTCACGCAGTTCGTTCAAACCCAGCCGCTGGTCATCGGCATCATCATGGCGTTCTTGGTCGTTACGGTCGTATGGTTATCGGTGCACGAGGTCCTGGTCCACCGATTGGACACCGGCAGTGTGGTTCAATTCTGGGGACTGATCGTCAATCTTATCAATCCGATGAATCGGGTGGCGGCGTTCTTCGGAGACATCAGCAAGGCGATCGTCGGGGCCGGACGGGTCTTCGAGATCGTCGATCTGCCGATCGAACAACGCGATCCGCCCCGCGCACGTTCCCTTGAGAACGTACGAGGCCGTTTGGACTTCGAGCATGTGACTTTTCACTATGCCGACAATGAAGGCGCCGCTCTCAACGACATAAATGCGGTCGTGGAAGCCGGGGAAATCGTCGCCTTGGTTGGTCCCAGCGGTGCGGGCAAAACCACGATCGTCAACATGGTTCCGCGTTTCTATGTGCCGCAATCCGGGCGAGTCTGCCTCGACGGCGTCGATTTGGCAGAAATCCGCCTCACGGATTTGCGTAACGCGATTGCGATCGTGCCGCAGGATCCGCAACTCTTTCGCGCCTCGATCGCCGACAATATTCGGTATGGCCGATTGGAAGCCGACGACGAGCAGGTGCGCGCGGCCGCTTGCGAAGCCAACGCCGACGAGTTCGTCTCCGAACTGCCGCAAGGCTACGATACGGAAGTCGGCGAGCGCGGCGTCCGGCTATCCGGAGGCCAACGTCAGCGGGTCGCGATCGCGCGGGCGATCTTGCGCGATCCGCGGAT
>DATKGB010000182.1:0-7217 GCA_035544315.1 Verrucomicrobiia bacterium | reverse complement strand
CAAGGCGCCGATGCCGGGCAAGATCGTCAAGATCGCGGTGAGCCAGGGCGAGGCCGTTGCCGACCGCGCGCTGCTGATCGTCCTCGAAGCGATGAAGATGGAACATCGAATCGAAGCCCCGGGAGCGGCCACCGTCGGCACTATCCTGGTGCGCGAAGGCGATATCGTCAGCAGCGGCACGGCGTTGGTGGAGTTGACGCAATCGTGAAACTTCCGGCAAAGGTGACGCTCTGGGAGATGGGCGCGCGCGACGGTTTGCAAAACGAGCACGAGATCGTCGGCGCCGACGACAAGGTGCGCTACATCGACCTGCTCTCGCAAAGCGGTTTGCGCTGGATCGAAGCGACCTCGTTCGTCAGCCCCAAGGCGATCCCGCAGCTCGCCGACGCCGCCGAGGTCTTCGGACGCATCGTCAAGGCGCCGGGCACGCGCTATCCGGTGCTCGTTCCCAACATGAAAGGGTACGCGCGCGCCAAGGCGTGCGGCGCGGATGCGATCGGCGTTTTTACCGCGGCGTCGGAAGCCTTCACCAAACGCAACATCAACATGACCGTCGGCGAATCGCTCGAGACGTTTCGCGACGTCGTGAAAGCGGCTAAAGCCGACGGTATCTTCGTGCGCGGCTACGTCTCGACGGCGTTCGGTTCGCCGTTTGGCGACAAGGTCAGCGCGGCGATGGTAGTCGACGTCAGCGAAAAGTTGATCGCGATGGGCTGCGACGAGCTCTCGATCGGCGACACGATCGGCGTCGGCGTTCCCAGCCAAGTCGACGAACTGGTCCCGCTGTTGACTCGGACGATTCCGCTGGAACGCATCGCCTTTCACTTCCACGACACGCGGGGCACCGCGTTGGCCAATCTCTACGCCGCGCTGCAGCATGGCGTAAGCATTTTCGACAGCAGCGCCGGCGGCCTCGGCGGCTGCCCATACGCCCCCGGCGCCACCGGCAACGTCGGCACCGAAGACGTATTGTATCTGCTGCACGGCCTGGGCATCCAGACCGGCGTCGATCTCGCAAAGATTCGCGCCGCATCCCGCTTCATCGCCGGCGTCCTCGGCCACGGTCTCACCAGCAAAGCCTTCCAAGCCATGGAAGCCGCCAACGACCTGTGATGCTGAGCCGAAGTCCTGACACCGTGTCATGGTGAGCAACATCGCCCGTGTCACGCTCACCATGACACGGGCGGGTTGGGGGCGAAGGGTCGAGTCATGATCGTACGTGCTGGTATCTTTTACGACGGCTCGCTCGACGCGCCGAGGTCTAATGTTGACGTCGCCATCGAAGGCGGAAAGATCGTTGCGATTCGCGACGCGCAAGGCGAGTGTGACCTTCAGGCCGCGTGCGTTACGCCGGGGTTGGTCAACGCGCACGTCCATTTGGAGATGAGCGGCGAGGCCGACTCGATGGGCGCGATCGCGAACTCGACGCAGAATCAACGCCTACTGCACGCGGTGGAAAACGCTCGCAAGTCGTTGACCGCCGGCGTAACGACCGTTCGCGATGTCGGCTGTTCGGGCGCGATTGCTCAAGACGTCCGCGATGCGATCGTGGCGGGACGCATCCCCGGGCCACGCATGCGCGCCGCCGGCGCGGTGCTGTGCATGACCGGTGGCCATGGCTGGTTTCTCGGGCGCGAAATCGACGGTCCGTGGGAGGCGCGCAAAGGCGTACGCGAACAGATGCGCGCCGGCGCCGACTGCATCAAGATGATCGCCACCGGCGGCGTGCTGACGCGCGGGGCCGTTCCCGGCAACGCGCAGTTGACGCCCGACGAACTGGCGGCCGGGATCGAGGAAGCCCACCGTCACGGCTTGCGCGTCGCAACGCACGCGATCGGCACGCAAGGCATCAAGAACGCGCTGCGCGCCGGGGTCGACTCGATCGAACATGGCCATATGCTCGACGACGAAGCTTTGGAGTTGCTGAAAACAAATGGGACGTACCTCGTGCCGACCCTAACCGCACCGACCTGCATCCTCGAACATCTTGAAGACGGTTCGCAGCCGCAATTCGTCCTCGACAAAGCGCAGATCGTCAACAAGGCGATGTTGACGTCGATCCGCCGCGCGTTCGAGTACGGCGTCAAGATCGCCGGCGGCAGCGATGCCGGCACGCCGTTTAACTTTCACGAGAACTACGCCTACGAAGTCGAACTGATGCACACGCTGCTCGGCATGACGCCGCAGCAAGCGCTGCACGCCGCGACCGCCGTTGCCGCCGAACTGATCGGCTTGCATCGCGGCGCGCTTGCGGCCGGCGAGCCGGCCGATCTGCTGCTGCTCGACGCCGACGTCGGCACCAACGTGCGCGCTCTGCGCGCGCCGCGTACCGTCATCAAAGCCGGCCAGGTCGTTTGCGCTTAGCACTGCTGGCACCGATCGCTTGGCCGACGCCGCCGCCCGGCTATGGGCCGTGGGAACAAGTCGCGTTCAACATTGCCGACGGAATGCGCCGCCGCGGAATCGATGTAACGTTGTTTGCTACCGGAAACTCGCAGTTCGAGGGCAAGCTGGCGTCGGTCGTATCGGTGGGCGTCGAGCAAGACCGCGCGCTCAATGGCGACGTCTTCGGCGCGCTGCATATCGGCGAACTCTTTCGACGCGCGAGCGAGTTCGATCTGATTCACAATAATTTCGACTGGAAGCCGCTGACCTATGCGTTGAGCTCGCAATCGCCGCCGATGATCACCACGATCCACGGTTTTTCGCATCCGCAGACGCTGGCGGCGTTCTACGCCTGTGCGTGGCGATCGTTCTACTGTTCGATCAGCGACGCCGATCGCGACCCCGGCTTGGACTATCTAGCCACGACCTACAACGGCATCGACGTCGATGAGTTCACGTTCCAATCCAAGCCCGGCGACTATCTGGTCTTTCTCGGGCGTTTCCACCCCGAGAAGGGCACGCATCTGGCGATCGAGATCGCGAAGAAGGCCGGCGTGCGGATCAAACTCGCCGGCATTCCGCACGACGTCGAGTATTTCAAAACCCAGATCGAGCCGCATATCGACAACGATGCGGTGCAGTTCGTCGGGCCGGTCGAACGCGAGGCTCGCAATGACTTGCTTGGGAACGCGCTGGCGCTGGTTCACATGACGACCCGGCCCGAGCGCTTCGGGCTCACGCTGGTCGAAGCAATGGCCTGCGGAACGCCGGTCTTGGGCGCGAACATGGGCTCGGTGCCCGAGATCGTCCGCGACGGCGTTACGGGCTTCGTCTGCGACGACGTGAACGCCGCGGTCGCACGCGTTCCGCAACTCGCATCGCTGGATCGCAAGGCGTGCCGCGAACACGTCGCGACGACCTTCTCGGTCGAGCGCATGATCGATCGCTATCTCGCCGCCTACGAAAAAGCGTTGGCGCAAAAACTCCCCGCAGCGCCTTCAGAAGAACGCTTGAAATGGCGCGCACACGACTGGTGGGATCGCCCGATGGCCTACACCGACACCACCGCAAAGCCCAGCAGTTTTGTAACGTGAACCGCGGGCTGCTTGCGGCGATCGCCGCTTTTCTCACGTTTTTCTGCATTGCCGATATAGGCGTCACGTATCTGAATCACGGGATGGCCCCCAACGCCGGCTACTTTGGAACGGTGGGCGCCCTCGATGATTCGCGCTACGTCTACACGAGCGTGAACGATGCCGGACGCGCTTTGGGTCTGCAACCGGGCGACGTTCGCGATTGGCGCCTGTGGACGCCGCAAGAGCGAACGGACATGCACTACGGTTACGCATGGGCTGGGACGTCTTACAATCTGCCGTACCAGCGTGGCGATCGCATCGTCTCCATTCGCACGGTATTTTCTCCCGCTGGCGACAGCGCATTAGGCGATGCGGTGGACATCTTCATGCGTATCGTCTTGGCGATCGCCGGCATACTGCTCATCGCGCGCGGCACCGAACCGGCTTCGCTCTATGCCGGGTGTTTCGTCTGTGCGATCAGCGTCTACGAAGGCTTTACGAACGGCTATGCGGGACCGCCCGCCGTGGGCGTTACCGCGGCGGTCATCGCCAGCATTTTGGGCGGCATAGGCTCCTACGTCGGCCGGTTTCTGTTTGGGCTTTCGCTGCTGCCGCAACATCTGCCGCGCTGGGTGCGGGCGGGCGTTGTCGTCGCATTCGTTCTTTTGGCCACGCCGTTTTACGCCTCGCTGATCTCGCGCAATTTTCTCATGCCCGTTTTCGGCGTCCTACCGTTCGTCTTCCATTCCATACCGTACTTCACGATTCAGTTCGGCGTCGGCATCTATTTGCTCTTCGTCTTCGGGCTCGCAGCAGCGTTCACACGAGGCACAAGCGCGAGCGCCGTACGCCTCATTTTTGCGGCCCTGCTCGTGTCGTATGTGGGCGCTGCAGTGAACTTTATCGCGGCGATAAACTCCGCGCCCTATCCGTTCCACGGCCTGATGAATCTGACGTACCTTGCGCTAGCCGTGGCATTACCGTATGCCGTGCTCTCCAAACGGCTCGTCGCCGTCGATTTCGTGGTCAGCAAGACGCTGGTGTACGCCATCGTCCTTACGGCGATCGTCGGCGTGTTCGTGCTTGCGGAGCATCTCATCGAGCAAGCGGCACTCGGGCGCGTGCCGAGCGACGCGCTGGAACTGCTCGTTCCGTTGATTCTCGGTTTTTCGTTTCGGTGGATCGAACGCTGGACGGCGCGCGTGGTCGAGCGCGTCCTGTACCGGGATAAACTGCATGCCGAGCAGGAACTCTCAGCATTAGCCAACGATTTTCCGCATGCGCGGAACGTACGCGTGTTGGCACGACGTACGGCAGGCGAGATTCATCGACACATGCACGCGCCGTTTGTTTGCATCTATCGTGAGGTGGGAAGCACGTACGTACCGATCGCAACGGCCGGCCGCGGGGACGCGCTGCCGATCGACGCGGACGATCCGGTTTTCCTGCGCCTACGCTCGACGCGGGAAAACGTTGCGGCCGAGCAATTCGATACCGCGCTTCCCGCGCACGGCGCCGTCTTTCCACTGCTGGTCTTCGGAACGGTCACCGGCGCGATCTATTGCCACTTCCGCGAATCGGGGGAACGCTTCGACCCTGACGAAATGGAGACGCTGCGCAAGCTGGCACACGAATTAGCCATTGCGTTACTGTGGATCGAGCGGGAACCGGCGGCCGTTTCGGCGTCGGTTATTCGACCCAGCGAAGTGTAGCGCGGGCGGCATGCGCACGCGCGATGTCTTCGTCGCCAACCGGGCCGTCGACGAGCATCGTGAAGTGCCCCATCTTGCGGCGGTTGACGGCGTGGTGCTTGCCGTAGACGTGGAGCACGATGCTCGGGTCGCGCAACAGTTCCGCGGTGCCATCGAGGTGATTGCCGGTGCCGGTTCCCAAGATGTTGAGCATAATCGCGTTGCAACGCAGGCGCGGCTGCGAGAGCGGCAGGCCGCAAATCGCGCGCACGTGCTGCTCGTATTGCGAACAGGGTGTCGCATCGATCGTGTAGTGCCCGCTGTTGTGCGGTCGCGGCGCGATCTCGTTGACCAGCAACGCGCCGTCGGCAGTTAAGAAGAATTCGATGCAATAGGTTCCAACCACGTTGAGGCGACGGCCGATCGTCTTGGCTATTTCGCACGCGCGTGCCGCGACGACGTCGCTGACGCGTGCGGGAGCGATCGTCATAATGAGGATCCCGGCGTCGTGCACGTTCTCACCAGGCGAAAACGCGATCACCGAATCGTCGTCCGCGCGGGTCGCGACCACCGATAACTCTTTAACGAACGGCACGAACGCTTCCCAAATCAGCGCCGCGCCGTTGGCCTGCGCAAACGCTGCGCGAGCCGATGGAAGGTCGGTCACGCGCCACTGCCCTTTGCCGTCGTAGCCGCCGCGTACGGTCTTGAGGACCGCCGGAAAACCGACGCTGGTCGCGGCCGCTTCGATATCTTCGATGCTCGAGACCGCGGCGAACTCTGCCGTCGGAATACCGCAATCGCGAGCGAACTGCTTCTCGTTCAAACGATCTTGCGTTACGGCCAAGACGTGACTGCCGGGCATCACGCGATAGCCGTTGCGTTCGAGCCGCTCGACCGCCGCGATCGCGATGTTTTCGAATTCGTAAGTGACGACGTCGGTTCGCCGGCCCAGCTCGTCCATCGCGTCGAGATCGTCGTAGCCGGCGACGATCTGTTCGTCGGCAACTTGACCGCAAGGCGAGCGATCGGCGGGGTCGAGGACGATCACGTCGTAGCCCATGCGCTTTGCGTCGAGCGCCATCATCCGGCCCAACTGGCCGCCACCGATCACGCCGATGGTCTGCACGTTAGAACGCGCTCGCTGCCGCCGCTTCGCGCATGCGCTGCGCGAACGCGGCCAACCGCTCCGCCAGCGCGAAATCGTTGAGCGCGAGGATCCGCGCGGCGATCAAGGCCGCGTTGGCGGCACCGCCGATCGCGACGGTGGCGACCGGAACGCCTTTGGGCATCTGCACGATCGAGAGCAGCGAATCCAGACCCTTGAGCGCTTTGGATTCGATTGGAACGCCGATGACCGGCAACTGCGTCTTGGCCGCGGTCATGCCCGGCAGATGCGCCGAACCGCCCGCGCCCGCGATAATTACTTTTAAGCCGCGCTCGGCAGCCGTCGCCGCATATTCGAACATCTCGTCGGGCATGCGATGCGCGGAAACGACGCGCATCTCGCACGGGATTCCGAGTTCGTCAAGAATTTCGCGCGCGGCCGACATGATCTCGGCATCGCTCGAACTGCCCATAATAATGCCGACCAGCGGCGCACCTTCTGCCATCGCCGCCTGCTTTCGCGCGGCCTTCGAACGCCGCCTTCGGCCCCGCGACGGACGACATGATGCGCGCGTAGACAGAGATCGCGTGCACTGTCAAATAGGCGTTCCTGTTGTCATGGCGTGCAGCAACCATTCGACCGGCGCGAACTCGCCTTGTGCCAAGAGCTCAAGCGCGGACTTTTCCTCGAGCGCCGGGTCAGGAGTCCGTAGCCACATCAGTGCGACCTTCTTACTACCAAGTTCTCGTTCGAGCCGGCCGAGAATCCACACAAAGCGTCGGCCGGGCGCTTGAACCATTTGGGAAACAGGGTTCTTGCGCAGGCCGCTACCGGTCATGCCAACCATCTTGGCAAAGCGTTCGACCGGCTCGCCCACATAGGCCGCGACCCTTTTGATGCTCAACCGCCCAAAATCGTCATAGAACTCAGCGTCCAGCGGTGCACTCAGGATGTTTT
>DATKGB010000181.1:0-16300 GCA_035544315.1 Verrucomicrobiia bacterium | reverse complement strand
CAACCTAAGGTTTTCTTAAGCGAACATTAAGGCAGATTAAGACGGGCGATCGGCAACCGGACGGTCAACGTCGCGCCGCTGCCCAGCATCGACTCGGCGCCCACGCTGCCGCCGTGCGCGTCGACGATCTGCTTGACGATCGAGAGCCCCAGACCCGCGCCCGAAATGTCGCGCGCGCGCGATCGGTCGACCACGTAGAATCGCTCGAAAATATGCGGCAGATCTTTAAACGGAATGCCCATTCCGGTATCGTGGACGCGGACCACCGCATCGCTGCCGTCGGCGTCCAACTCGACGCGAACCGATCCGCCCTGAGGCGTGTGGCGCAGCGCGTTATCGATCAGGTTCACGAACACTTGCGCGAGCCGACCCGGGTCGGCCTCCAGCCGCACGGGGCGCGAGCGCTGCAGTTCGAGTGAGACGCCTTTGCTCACGGCCTGCGGCTCGAACGACGTGACGATCGGGCGTAGCGTCTCTTCCAGATCGATGTCCTGCAGTTGCAACGCCAGTTGCCCGGATTGAACGCGCGCTTGATCGAGCAGTTGCGTCACCAGCGCGACGAGTCGATCGACTTGCGCCAGCGCTTGCGGCAGGAACAGCTCGGCCGCCTCGCCGCCGGGCGACGCCGCGACGGTTTCGAGCATCAGTTTGATCGACGACAATGGCGTGCGCAGTTCGTGCGAAACGTTAGAGAGAAAATCCTGACGCGCGCGTTCAAGCGCGAGGAATTCCGTTTGGTCGTCGGCCAAGACCAGCGCACCGACGATCGTATCGTCGCCATCGGCCAGCGGATAGGCCGAAACGGCGTAGGTACGATTGCCGGATTTGGCCGCGACGATCAACGGCCCCAGCGACGCCTCGCCGTCAAGCGCTTCGTCGACGCGCCGCTCCAGGTCGAGGTTTGGAATGATTTGGATGACGTGCAGACCGACGGCGCGCTTGGGCACGAAACCGAACACCGCGCCGGCGGCGCGATTGGCAACCACGACGCGCGCCGTCCGATCCAACATCAAGACCCCCAGCGGTAACGCGCGGATCAGCCGTTCGAACGCGCCATCGGACGTGCGATCCACCGTCCGTTCCTCGGGCCGCGTCGGCAGCGGCGCGCGCCTGCCGAAAGCCACGCGAAGCGCATACCCCGCTGCGATACCGACCAGAAGTGTCCCAATTGCCGACCAATCGATCAGGATGCTAGCCTTTGAACATGTAGCCGCGGCTACGGACGGTGATGATGTGACGCGGATTGCGTGAATCCGGTTCGACCTTTTCGCGCAGCCAACGAATATGCACCGAGACGGTCTGCTGTTCGCCTTCGAAATCGTAACCCCATACCTTATCGAGCAGGGTTTGCCGCGTCACGACGCGCCCGTGATTCTCCATGAGGACGCGCAGCAACGCGAACTCCTTGGGCGCTAACGCCGTGTCCTTACCGCGCACGACCAAGGACTGCCGCGACGGGTCCAAGACGATCTCGCCCAACGTGACCGCCTCGTCGTGACCAGGTGCAGGCGGATTCGGCCGGCGCAGTCGCGCCTTGACGCGCGCCAAGAATTCGTGCAACGCGAACGGCTTGGTCACGTAGTCGTCGGCGCCCAGTTCGAGCGCGAGAACTTTATCGATCTCCTGATCTTTGGCCGTCAGCATGATGATCGGCACGGCGGAAAATTTGCGAATCTCTTTGCACGCCTCGATGCCGTCGAGAACGGGCAGCATAATATCCAGCACGATCAGATCAGGTTGTTCGCGCTGCGCCATCGCGATCGCGCTGCGTCCGTCGCTGGCGGTAACGACCGCGTAGCCGCTGCGTTCGAGATTGAAGCGCAACGTCTGAAGGATCGCCGACTCATCGTCGACGACCAAAATCTTCTTGTTGAAGTCGGGGCTCTTGGCGAACGTGCCCCGCTTAATCTCCGACGAACTGCTCATACAACTTCGCAATCGCGCTGTAATCCAGCGCACCGTCCCCTCGAGCCGACTGGGCAGTATAGAGTTGGTAGGCAAATGCGGTCGCGGGCATCGGCATCTTCATGGCGCGAGCCGCATCCAGCGACGCACCTAGGTCCTTGCGCAGCAGATCGAGCGCGAAACCGCCCTCGAACGTTCCGGCCAGCCACATCTTGGGAAGCCATTGCTCCAACAGGTAGTTCGAACCTGTTGCCGACGCGATCACCTTGCGGACCGCCTCGAGATCCGCGCCGGCCTTGCGCGCGAACGTCAGCGCCTCGACGTTGGCGACCATGATCGATGCGATCAGAATCTGATTGACCAGCTTGACGGTCTCGCCCATGCCGATTGCGCCGACGTGGTGCGGCGTACCCATCGCCTTCAATATCGGTTCGGCCCGCCGGAAATCTTCATCGCTGGCGCCGGCCATGATCGCCAGCGTACCCGTCGCCGCGCGCGCCGGTCCGCCGCTGACCGGCGCATCGACAAACGCGCAGGCTTGCTCGCCCAGGCGCTGCGCGAATGCGCGCGATGCGACCGGCGAGATCGTCGACATGTCGACGAATAGCGTCCCGGGTGCCGCGCCGGCCGCCGCACCGCGAGGCGCGAACAGCGCCTCTTCGACCTGAGGCGCGTCGGGAACGCAGGTGATCACGACGTCGGACGATGCGGCCACGGCCGCGGGATCGGCACCTTCTAGGATGCCATCTGCAAGCAAGCGTTCCAGGCGCTCGCGATTACGATGAACGCAGGCCGTTACCGCAAAGCCCGCGTTTGCAAGCGCGCGCGCCATCGGTTCGCCCATGGCACCGACCCCGACAAAACCAATCCGCTCGCTCACGCGCGGCCCTTTGACCGCCGCGGCCAACCCCTCCTTCGCGCGTAGTAGGGGCGGGCCGCAAGCTGACGAAAAGCCACCCTATCCCCTTACCGCGAGGAGCCCTTGACGCGCATGACCACTAGCGCTCGTCGTCCGACGTTTGACGACATGAATCTCTCCACCGGCAAACGCGTGCGCTTGCACCGCATGATGTACGAACACGGCCCGGCCAACGGTTCGTTGATGATTCTGCCGATCGATCAAGGACTCGAACACGGACCGATCGACTTTTTCGATAATCCCGATTCGCTGAATACCGATTGGATCTACAAGCTGGCCGTCGAAGGCAGATTTTCGGCAATCGCACTGCACGTCGGACTGGCCGAGAAATATCACAAGCAGTACGCCGGCCGGGTTCCGCTGGTGTTGAAGATCAACGGGAAGACGAACATTCCGCCCGACGACGACGCCTTCTCGTCGCTGACGTCGTCGGTCGAAGACGCGGTTCGTTTGGGTGCAGACGCCGTCGGTTATACGCTGTATGTCGGAAGCCCCGCACAAGACGTCGATATCGCCCAATGCAATGAGGTGCGCCGCGAATGCGAGCGCTACGGCATGCCGTTGATCATCTGGTCCTACCCGCGCGGCAGCTCGGTCAAGAGCAAGGGCGGCGTGGAATCGCTCTACGCGATCGACTATGCGGCGCGAGTTGCGTGCGAGGTCGGCTGCGATATCGTGAAACTCAACGAGCCCAAATGGGACGCCGCTACGGCGGTCAAGTCGCCCAAGCCCTACGATACGCTGCAATTCGACGATTTGGAAGGCTTGCGGCGCATCGTGAAATCGGCCGGTCGTACCCTGGTGCTGGTATCGGGCGGCAGCAAGATGGGCGACGATGCCGCGCTGCACAAGGCAGGAGTCGCGATGGAAGCGGGCTGCGTCGGACTGATCTTCGGCCGCAACATGTGGCAACGCAAATGGGACGACGCGAAAGCGATGGCCGCCCGCATACACGATGTGATGTCGGGTTATGGCCAGTAAGACAATATGACCGTCGCGGAGCGCGTCAACGCGGCGCTAGATAAAGTACGCCCCGGCATCCACGCGGACGGCGGTGAAGTCTGGCTAATCCGCGTCGAGGGTGAAACCGCGTTCGTGCAGATGCTAGGCGCCTGTGGCGGCTGTTCGGCGGCCAACATGACGCTCAAAGGTGCCATCGAAGCCGTCGTCACCGCCGACGTCCCCGAAATCCGCGAAGTTTTACAAGTTTAGGTTCGGATTATTTGCGCAGCGAGCGCAAGGTTACGAACAACAGATAGAAGCCGACAATCAGCGCGCCGGCGGCCGCAACGGCGAAGACCGGTCCCGCCCAGGTTTGCCATCCCGTCGGTCGATAGACCAACGTGAGAATCGCCAAGCCGACGATAAACGCCGCCGTCAGCGTCGCGGCATTGCTGCGAGCCAACAGTTTCTCCATCTTGTTCATCGCCTCGTCCAAACCATCGGCTTTGACCCAGACGCGCATGCGCCCGGCCTCGATGTCGCCCAGCAAACGATTCACGCGCAGCGGCAGCTCGATTGCCAGGTCGGCTGCATCTAACGACGTTTCAAAGGCGCGGTCTTTGATGTTCTCGGGCGAGAGACGCGCGCGCATCAGCTTACGCGCCAGCGGTCCCAAGGAGTCGGCAATGCCGACGGCCGGATCGCACAGCGCGACCGTCGATTCGGCGAGCATGACCGCGCGCAACGCCATCGCCGCGTTGGATGGAAGATGTAAGCGATGTCGCCGGGCGACGGCGAACAGCTCGAGAACGATCGGCGTCAACGACGTGCGCTCGAGCGATTCGTCGTAGAATTGCCGCGTCAGCCGCTCGAGCTCGGTGCGAATCTGCATCCGGTCGACGGGTTCGGCCGAGGCGGTGACGGCCAAAAATGCGTCGGTTAAACGCTCTGCGTCGCCGCGCTCGATCGCGATGCACAGGTTTCCGAGTACGCGGCGCAACGTCGCCGGCAAACTGCCGACCATGCCGAAGTCCATGACGTCGACGGTTCCGTCGGATTCCATCGCGAGGTTTCCCGGATGCGGATCGGCGTGAAAAAACCCATGGAGGAAGATGCCTTCGAGGGTGAATCGCGCGATCGCGCGAGCGCCCTTGGCGCGCGCAGTCTGCGATAAGGTCGCAAGGCGCACGGCGTCGGGTTTGGCACCATCCAGGCGCGCCATCGTCAGAACGCCGGGACCGCAGCAATCCCAGAAGACTTCGGGGAAAGCCAAGCCGGAGCTCTTTTCGAACTTCCGCGCCATCCGATCGACGTTGTGACCCTCGCGGGTGTAATCCAACTCCGCGATCAGGGTTTCGCAAAACTCTTCGGCCAATTCGGCGATGCCGAGCGTGCGCGCGAATTCCCAATGCTGTTCGACGGTCTTTGCAATCCGACGAATGATTTCGACATCGTCGAGAACTCGCCGATCGACCTCGGGCTTGCGCACCTTCACGATGGCCGGCGTTCCATCGTGCAACAGCGCGGCGTGAATTTGCCCGATCGATGCCGAGGCGACCGGCGTCAGATCGAACTCGGCAAAAAACCGATCGACGGGGCCGCCCAAATGCGCTTCCAGCGCGGCGACGATCGCCGCGCCTTCTATGGGCGCAACGTCGTCTTGAAGTTTGGCCAGTTCGAGACGAAGATCGTCCGCGACAATGTCCGGCCGGGTCGACAGCAACTGCCCGAACTTGATCGCCGCCGGGCCCAGTTCCTCAAGGGCTTCGCGAACATGAGAAGCCTGGACGGAGGATGATCGCCATCGCCGTGCGACCCGACAAGCGCTCCCAAACCGTGGCGCGCTAGTACGCCTAGGATTTCGGCGTAGCGGTTGGTATGCGAAGGGCTCTCTGACTCGGGCACGGGCCTTAGTGGTCGTGCGCGCAGCGGGAGCAGTACCAGGTGACCGCACCTTCCTGGGTGGCGGGCACCATGTGATCGCGCGCTCCGCGACGGCCGCAGCCCGCGCACGCGAACGTTTGTCCGATGGGCGTCGTCTTTCCGAGGCTACCGCGGACCATGACGTAGGTGATCAACAAGATCGAGATGCCGACGATCCACGGGAGCGACGCAAAGATGGTGTCGAAATGTTCTTGCGAGATAGCCGGCGCGTTCATATCAGGTGACTGAGCCTATTTCTTGAAGAAAGCCGTGTTGATCTCGACGAAATTCGCCCACTTCTCGGGAACGTCGGAGTCGGCAAAAATCGCTTCTACCGGACAGGCCGAGACGCACGCCCCACAGTCGATGCAGACTTCAGGATCGATAAAGAGCATCTCGTCGGAGTCGCCGCCGTGGATGCAATCCACCGGGCAAACGTCGACGCATGATTTATCTTTCGTGCCGATGCACGGCTCGGTAATGACGTAGGACATGGTCCTTTTGTATTGGCAAGGCGCGGCGCCGGGGCCTGCCCGGAGCCGCGCTACCCGCGCGGACTAGACGGCGCTTCGCCGACCCGAAACGGCGCGAATGATGAATAGCAGGATGATCGCCCCTAGCACGGCCGACACGAAGCCCCCCCAGCTCCAGGTGGCGAACGTGACGTGCGCGATCGCACCGAATAACCAGGAGCCGATGAAGGCACCGATAATGCCGACGATGATGTCGCCGATGATGCCGCCCGGGGCTTCGCCCGGTACGAACCACTTAGCGACGATGCCGACGAATAACCCAAACAGTAAGAACAACAGGATTCCCATGAAGACGCGCTCCTATCAGCGGACCGACGCCCGTCAAGCGACGAGCTCTTGCAGGTCAACCTTCCCAGCGCTTGCAGTCTTCAAACGGTTCGAAACTCGACCTGGCGTTTTGGGGTAGACGATAGGCATGAAGAGCGTTTGCGCGACGTGCGGGCGGCGACCCGCCGTCACCGTGGTCGGCACCGACGAGCTCTGCGGACCGTGCGCGCAACGCCGCGCGGTCGGCACCGCTTTACCGTTCCTGGGCGCGGCGATCGCCGCTGCCGGACTGATCGCCGGCGGTGCGCTGCTGATCGACCGGCTTTCGCGCGACGAGCCGACCCGGTCGGCGCCGCTGGAAGAACTCTCCAAGCGCTTGCGCGGCGGCACGCCGACGCTGGCCACCTTCTCCCGGGACTTAACCGAGCTGGCGCGCGCCGGCAAGCTCGATCCCGTGATCGGGCGCGACGACGAAATCGACCGCGTCGTTTCTATTCTTGCGCGGCGCAGCAAAAACAACCCGGTGCTCGTGGGCGAACCCGGCGTCGGCAAAACGGCCGTCGTCGAAGGGTTGGCCCAACGCATCGTCGCGGGCAACGTTCCCGAAACGTTGCGCGGAAAACGCGTGCTGGCGCTAACGCTGGGGCCGCTGGTCGCCGGCACCAAATATCGGGGTGAGTTCGAAGGCCGCGTCAAGAAAATTCTCGATGAGGTCAAGCGCAACGCGCGCGACGTCGTGTTGTTCATCGACGAGCTGCACACGCTCGTCGGCGCCGGCGCGGCCGAAGGATCGTTGGATTTGAGTTCGATGATCAAGCCCGAGCTAGCCCGCGGCGAACTGCAATGCGTCGGCGCGACGACGTTTGACGAATACCGCAAGTACATCGAATCCGACGCGGCGCTGGAACGGCGTTTCCAGCCGGTGATGGTCGTCGAGCCGACGATCGAACAGACGATCGCAATTCTGACCGGTTTGCGCGCGGGATACGCGCGCCACCACCGCGTCACGATCCCCGACGACGCGCTTGCAGCCGCGGCACATCTGTCGGCACGCTATATCGCCGACCGCTTCTTGCCCGACAAAGCGATCGACCTGATGGATGAAGCCGCGGCATCGGTCGGTCTGCGAAACGCCGACCCAAGCGTGCGCGCCGTCGTCACTCCCCAAGACGTCGCGGCGGTCGTCACCAAGTGGACCGGCATTCCGCAGTCTTCGCTGTCGGATTCACAAACCAGCGCCTTGCTCGATCTCGAAGCGACGCTGGCGGCCCGCGTCATCGGTCAAGAACGCGCGATCTCCGCGGTGAGCGAGGCGATTCGGCGTGCGCGTGCCGGCTTGCACGATCCGCGCAAACCGCTGGGAAGTTTTCTCTTTCACGGTCGCAGCGGCATGGGCAAAACCGAACTCGCCAAGGCCCTAGCGCAGACGCTGTTCGGCAGCGAAAGCGCGCTGGTTCGGATCGACCTTTCAGAATTCTCCGAAGCCAATACCTCGGCTCGACTGCTGGGAGCGCCGCCGGGCTATGCCGGGCACGACGAGCCGGGCCAACTGACCGAGCCCGTTCGACGGCGCCCCTATTGCGTGGTCCTGTTCGATGAGCTCGAGAAGGCGCACCCCGACGTCGCCGCGATTCTGCTGCAGATCCTCGACGACGGCCGAGTCACCGATGCCAAGGGCCGCACGGTCGATTTCCGCCACGCACTGATCGTCCTGACAACCAACGTGGACGAAGACGATCTGCCGCTGGTCTTGCGTCCCGAGCTGGTCAATCGCATCGACGACGTCGTCCACTTTGCCGATCTGCGCCTGTCCGACATCGAGCGGATCGTCGCGATCCACGTCGACGCGTTGGCGCAACGGCTGGGAGCCCGCGAGGTTACGCTGGCTTTGTCGGCCGACGCCCGCGCGTTTCTGGCTCGCGAGGCGATGACCGCCGGAAGCGGCGCTCGTTACGTCGGTCGCACGGTCGCGCGGCACGTCAGCACGCCGCTTTCGACGGCAATCCTTCGCGGCACGGTTCGGGCGGGCGCAACGGCCAGGGTCGATTTGGAGGGTGACGCGCTGGTGGTTCGCGCGGCATAGGAGTGTGTCGGGCGGCGCCTAACCTCGGGAGGCACTCGTTTTTTGCAATCGGAGGCGCTATGTCCCAAGAACCGATAACTCGCAAACAGATTCTTTCCGGCTTGGTCCTTCTGCCGGCCCTAGCGATCGCGCTTAGGTCCAACGCTCAAGCCGCCGGGTCGAGTAAATCCTCGGTCAAATACCAGGGCGAGCCGAAAGATGGCCACCAGTGCAGCGGATGCCGCTTCTTCAGGGCGGGTCACAACCCCGAAGCGACAGGCTCGTGTACGGTCGTCGCCGGCGGAATCAGCCCTAAGGGCTGGTGCGAAGTCTGGTCGAAGAAATAACGGCCATGTCAAAAGATGGGATTACCCGCAAGCAGATTCTTTCCGGTTTGATCATGTTGCCGGCCTTAGCCTTGACGCTCGGTTCGCCGGCGCGCGCCGCCACCAAAGCTTCACGGCACTATGAAGACAAGTCGACACACGAAGGCAAGGAGTGCCGGGGCTGTCGCTGGTTCAACGCCGGTAAGACCGCCGAGAGCGAAGGCACTTGCTCTCAAGTGAGCGGCGCAATCAACCCTAAGGGCTGGTGCGAGATGTGGATGAAGAGATGAACTACTACATCTGACGGATCGCGTACAGGATGGGGTTTCGTGTTGCTCACGCGGATTGCGCGAGGCACCCGGACGGTTCCCGGCCGGTGTGGGCCAGGGCCCACAAGAGATTGACGCGTGCGGCGTTTTGATCGCGCTATAAGACCACCCCGCAGGCGCACACATGCTGCCGTTCGGAGAGCGCCTTCTTGCGCTGCTTCCCGCAGCCGCTGCACGTTTGACTTGGCTTGACTTTGCGTGATGGAACCTCGATGAACGCGACACCAGCTTCTACCGCTTTGTATCGGAGCATATCGAGAAATGCGCGTGGAGCGGTGCTCAGAATCTCGCGATTCAACCCCGCCTTCTGGGCGACGTTGCGCCCTGGTGATTCGAGGGTTCCCTTGGCGGAACGGGTCATGTTCTTGATGGCCAGCGTTTCGGTGGCGATCAGGTTGGATTTGGCGACGAGACTGGCCGACTGCTGGTGCAAGAAGTCCAAACGCTTGGCTGCGGTCCCGCGATGGATTGCGCTGACGGTGCGGCGTGCCTTGACACGGTTCTTGGACCGCTTGGCCTTGCGCGCCAGGTTCTGCTGCGCCGATTCCAGCGCAGCCTTCATGCGCGCGAAGAAGCGCGGGTTCTGGATTGCCCAGAATCGCTCGTCTTCATGCGCGAGCGTGGCGAAGGTTTGGACGCCCCAATCCAGACCGACAGCCTGCGATCCGCCCGCTCGCTGCGGTTGGCACGAAACCGTGAGCGAGGCATACCAACGACCGCTCTTGTGCTGGACTTCGCAGGTCTTCACCTCGCCAGGGGTTCTCGCCCGGCCGCGCACGGAGATCGTGCCAATGCCTGAGAGACGCAGTTTGCCGTGCCGGTTGCCGTCGCCGGATGTGAACCGGAACCCGTCACCGTGATGCTTGTATCCCCAGCCCGAATAGCGGTCGAACGACTTGTACCGCGGGAAGCCCGGCGTTTGGCCCTTCTTGCAGCGTCGGGGCTCCAAACGCGAGATGGAGGCGGTGCAACGTGACTTGCGCGGACTGCGCGTTGAGCCCGGCATACCGTTCGTCGTCGCCGCGCAGATCGGTGAGATCACGCATCTGATCGTATGCCGAGAGACTTCTGCGCTGCAAACGCCAGGCGGCAATCCGCTGTTCGAGTGCGGCATTATAGAGCCGTTGGTGCAGGCCAAGCATATCCAAGAGCGCCGCTTCCTGCGAGCGCGATGGATAGAGGCGATACACGACCTTGCGCGCGACGGGTTCCATCACCGCTAGTATTTCACCGCGTGGTGCCAACTGGGTGGCCGTATTGCGTTCTGGGCGCCTGCGGCGCTACGGCGCTTCACCACCAGGCGGGAGATGCCGTATGGCTGAAGCACTGCGCCGCTCTGTGGTAGCGATTTTTCTAATCGCCGCTTCGATCTCGGCTGGTTCCATCTGACCGATTACCAGGTTCTGCAGCTTGCCGTCGCGCCCGATGAAGGCGTGTACGGGCAAACCGTTGATCAAGTATGCATCGCGCAGAACGCCGCCATCGACCACCGCCGGATACGATAAATGATGTTCGGTCACGAAGAATCGGGCCTTGGCGGCGGTTTCGGCTTCATCGACGCCGACGACCACTAGTCCCGAGCTCTTATATTTCTGGGCCAGCGCGTTAACGGTCGATGCTTCGTCGTTACACGGCGGACACCAGGTCGCAAAGAAATTCAAATAGACCGGCTTGCCCTTTAGCGACGCCGATGTGAGCGTTCCGCCCGTCGACAGCGGCAACGTCCACGCCGGCGCGAGCGCGCCGATGGTAGCATTCGCGGGTGCAGCCTGCGCGGCGGTATTTGCCGCCGACGCTTTGCCGCTTGACGATCCGCAACCACACAGCAAGCCGACAGCGACCGCAATGCCGATCGTGCTAGCCAAAAGGCGGGTAGGCAACCGCATTGACATCCTCTTTCATCTGTTCGATTAGTTGGTCGATGCTTTCAAATGTACGCTGATCGCGGACGAAATGCAAATCGCGCAGCGCCAGTTCGCATCCGTAGATCGTCGCGTGGAAATCGCGCAGCCAGGCTTCGATCGTTCGCTCGCGCCCGGCGAACTGCGGGTTGGTTCCAATCGACACCAGCGCGGCGTAGTCGCGGCCGTCGATTCGTCCCACGGCCGAGTAGACGCCATCCCTGGGCAACAGTTTTTCGGGCGGGCGCAGGTTGGCCGTCGGAAAACCCAGTCCGTGACCTCGGCCGGCGCCACGCTCGATCGTCCCGCGCAATTCGTATGCGTGACCGAGCAGATGGTCCGCGCGATCGATCTCGCCGGCGGCGATCAAAGAGCGAATATGCGTGCTGGAGATGCGTTCGCCGCCGTCGGTAACTGTTTCAACCGGCGCGTAGGCGACATCGCGACCCCGGAGATACGCCGCCATCGTGGTCGCATCGCCGGCCCTCTTATGGCCGAATACAAAGGTCGCGCCGGTCACCACCGCGCGTACCCCCAGGCGTTCGATCAAGACTTCTTCCATAAACCGTTCGGGTTCCAGCGATGCCATCGACGCGTCGAACGGAACCAAGAAACATTCTTCGAATCCCGCTTGGTCAAACGAGCGCAACCGCTCTTCGGGCGTACATAGCAGCGGCGGCTCGGTTCCGGGGCGCAAGAACGCCGCGGGATGATTCGCAAACGTTAAGACGCCGCAGCGCCACCCAGGCCGGCGAAAACGCCGGGTCTGTCGAGCGATCTCGAGATGCCCGCGATGCATGCCGTCAAAAAAACCGATCGCCAGCGCCAGCGGGCGATCGACGTCGCGCTGCAGCGAGGTCGAAACGATCACACGAAGACCTTATGCGGTGCCAGCAGCGTGCCGTGCGTTTCGCCAACGCCGACGAGCGTACGCGACGTGTCGCGCACGAAGACGTGTTTGCCGGCGGCGCCTTGCGGCAATGGGACGGCACGCCCCGCGCGAAAATCAGATGACTCGCGCAGATCCAAAACGATGGTTGGAAACGGAATGATGTGCTCGGGAGCGATCAGCACGTCGTTGGGGTTTTCGCCGATCTCATCGAACGTTCGCGCCTCAAAGAGCACGAACGGCCCCGAGGCCTCGCGAACCAGCGCACCCATGTGGGCCGGCAACCCGATCGCGGCGCCGAGTTGCTCGCAGAGCGTTCGAACGTACGTGCCTTGGCTGCAGGCGACGCGCAACCGCGCGACGCCGCGTTCTTCCGAACCCAGAAAATCCAGCGAGTAGATCGTGATCGTGCGCGATTTACGTTCGACCGTTTTGCCTTCGCGAGCGAGTTCGTAAAGACGCCGTCCTTCGTGGTGGACGGCCGAATACATCGGCGGCGTCTGCTCGATACGTCCGGCGAACTGCGGCAGCGCGCGGATCAGGCGTTTCTCCCAGTCGGCCGGAACGGTTGCGCTTTCCAGCATCTCGCCGACGGCATCGCCGGTCGTCGTCGAGCGTCCCAGCACCAGCGTGCACGCATAGGCTTTGCGCTGGTCTTCGAGTAGCGGAATGAGGCGGGTCGCCTTCCCGATGGCCACCGGTAAGACGCCGGCGGCCTGCGGATCGAGCGTGCCTAAATGACCGACGGCAATCTTGGCATCGTGCGAATAGGTGCCGTAGATACGCCGCAGACGGGCGACGACATTGGCCGAGGTCGGCCCGCACGGTTTAAAGACGTTGACGAAACCAAGCATCGATTAGTTACGTTTGGCGCGCAAGTTCGCGGCGTACGATGCTGAACGTTACGCAGACCATCGCAACGAGCAGCAGGCCGGCCGCGACGTATAAGACTACCAGCGCGATGGTCGGGAAGGCCGCAGCCACCAGCAACCCCAGGCCGCCCAGCATCATCGGCCAAGATCCGCGCAGCAGCCACTTTGCCGAGAGCGAGCGGGCCAACAGCCAGTTGACAAAACCAATTGCGATTACGGCCACGGGCAGCAGCCACGCATTCACTTCGGCCACCGCGTTTTCGTCAGAGGCCTTCGGCGACCAGAGCCGCGTTGACACCGACAAACGCTTCTTCGAGCGTTCCGTGAAACGTCAGGCCCGACGCACGGAAATGTCCGCCGCCATCAAGGCGGGCCGCGGCGGCCTGCACGTTCACGCGACCGCGCGAGCGCAGGCTGACGCGAATTTCTCCGTCGAATGCTTTAAACAGCGCCGACACTTCGACGCCGTCCATCGAGCGCAGGTGATTGACGATCTCCTCGGTGTCTTCGCCGTCGGCTCCGGTTTGCGTCAGCATCGTCTCGGTTATCGCCGAATAGCAGTAACGTCCGTCGTGATCGAAGCGCATCGTGTCGAGCGCCTTGGCGAGCAGAGCCAGCGCCGCCGGGCGTTTGTTGGCGAAAATTTCTTCGGTAATCTGCTCTTTGTCCGCGCCGATACGCATCAACTCGGCCGACAGTTCCAGCACCTCGGGGGTCGTATTGCTGTGCATGAAGCCGCCGGTGTCGGTCATGATCGTCGTGAGGATCAGCGTCGCGATATCGCGATCGACCGCGACTTCGAGACCTCGCAGCAAATGCATGACGACCGTACCGGTCGAGCACTCCGTCGGGATCACGTAGTTGAACGCGCCGAAGTGTTCGTTGCCCAGATGATGGTCGATATCCAGGATGTTCGCCCGATCGAGCGGCGGCAGATATTCCCCAGCTCGCGACGACGAGCTCATGTCACCAAAGACCCACAGCGCATCGGCCGGCAGATCGGCGGGCAGTTCGCGCGCGACGAATTCGGTTTCGGGCAAAAAGCGCAGGTTGCGCGGGACCGGATCTTGCTGGAAATAGTGGACGCGTTTCCCGACGCGCTTGAGCGCTAGGCCCAACGCGAGACCGGCTCCAAGCGTGTCGCCGTCGGGTTTGACGTGGCTGACCATAACGAAGGTCGACCGGCGTTTCAGTTCGGCAACGACTGCTTCCGTGCTCGAATTGACGGCGTCTTCGATCATTCGATCGGCTCGCTTGCAACGGTGCGAGTGCGCGAGTCGTCGCGCAACGTCTTGGCCAACTCGATGGCGCGTTCGGCGGAACGATCTTCAATGAACGTCAAATCGGGGGTCGAGCGCAGATCGATGCGATGACCCAGCTCGCCGCGCAGAAAACCGGCCGCATGAGCCAGCGCGTCGAGCGTCTGGCGAGCGACGTGGCGATCGCCGATGACCGAGACAAACACCTTACAGTGATGCAGATCGTCGGTGATCTCGACGCGCGTCACGGTCACGAATCCCAGGCGCGGATCGCGCAGTTCTTGGGTAATCAGCGTTCCGAGGATCCGCTGAATCTCGTGGTCGATCTTGGCGATGCGTTGCTGCTTCAACTCGCCACCAATTCTGCGGCCACCTTCTCGATCGTATAGGCTTCGATCACATCGCCGTCCTTAAGGTCTTGGAAACGCGCGATTTGGATGCCGCATTCAAAGCCTTCGGCAACTTCGCGGACGTCGTCCTTGACGCGGCGCAGCGACTCGATCTCGCCGGTGAAGATGACGACCGAATCCCGCAGCACGCGAACCTTCGCGTTGCGCGCGATCTTGCCGTCCTTGATGTAACAGCCGGCGATCGATCCGACTTTGCTGACCTTGAAGATCTGGCGAACCTCGGCGTGGCCGAGAACGGTCTCTTTTTCGACCGGCGCGAGCATACCCGTCATCGCCTTCTTAAGATCGTCTTCGATGTTGTAGATGACCTGATAGAAACGCAGGTCGACGCCTTCGTTTTCGGCCAGGCGTTTGACCGACTCGTCGGGACGAACGTTAAAGCCGATCAGCACGGCGTTGGAAGCACTCGCCAAGTTCACGTCGTTTTCCGAAATCGCACCGACGCCGCCATAGATCACGCGGATGTCGACTTCTTCGTTCGAAAGCAGTTCCATACGCGGACGGAGCGCTTCAATCGAACCCTGGCCGTCGGCCTTGACGATGATGTTGAGGGTCTTCTTGCCCTCGGCCGGCATCGCCATGAACGATTCGAGCGAGACTTTCTGGGCGCCACTGTCGCCGATGCGTACGTCGCGACGGCGCACCGAACGCTTCTCGGCGGCTTCGCGAGCGACGCGTTCGTCGCTGACGACCATCAGCGTATCGCCCGCTGAGGGAACGTCGGAAAGACCCATCACTTCGACCGGAGTCGAAGGACCGGCTTTCTTGACTTGCTTGCCCTTATCGTCGATGAGCGCGCGAACTTTGCCGAACGTTCCGCCGACCACGACGATGTCGCCGACGCGCAGCGTTCCGTTTTGCACGAGCACGGTTGCGACCGCACCGCGACCCCTGGAGAGTTGCGATTCGATTACGACGCCGGCCGCGCGACGGTTCTTGTTGGCGCGCAAGTCTTGAATGTCGGCTTCGAGCAACACGGTTTCGAGCAACTTGTCGATGCCGTCGCCGGTCTTGGCCGACACCGGAACCATTTCGATCGTGCCGCCCCAATCGACGGCCTGCAATCCGGCCTCGGCGAGTTGCTGCTTGACGCGATCGGGTTGCGCTTCGGGGCGGTCCATCTTGTTCATCGCCACGACGATCGGCATGTTGGCCGCCTTGGCGTGGCTGATCGCTTCTCTGGTCTGCGGCATGACGCCGTCGTCGGCGGCAACCACCAGAATCGCCACGTCGGCAACTTTGGCGCCGCGCGCGCGCATCGCGGTAAACGCTTCGTGACCGGGCGTATCGATGAACGTAATCCTGCGATCGTTCCGATCGACGGTATACGCCCCGATTTTCTGGGTGATGCCGCCGGCTTCGCCGCCGGCAACGTTCGTGCTGCGAATCTTATCGAGCAGCGACGTCTTACCGTGGTCGACGTGACCTAGGACGGTGACCACCGGCGCGCGCGCGGTCATTAGTTCGGGTTTATCTTCTTCTTGCTCGACGGTGACTTCTTCACCGGCCTCCTTGACGACCGCGTTGAAACCGAACTTCTTGGCGACCGAAATGGCGACCGCGCTGGGAATGTTCTGATTGATCGTAGCCATCGTGCCCATCTTGATCAGTTCGGTGATGACGTCTTTGACGGGAATGATCATCGAGGTCGCGAGTTCTTGCACGGTCAGAAGGTCGGGGATTTCGATGGTCTCGAGTTCGCGCGCGGGCGCGACTGGAACCGCATCGACCTTCTTCTTGCGATGACGCTCTTTTTCGTCCTC
>DATKGB010000180.1:0-24199 GCA_035544315.1 Verrucomicrobiia bacterium | reverse complement strand
GGGGGTACTGACGGTAGACCATATCGGTCGGCGTCTTGATATCGAGCTGGCGCACGAACTCGGGGACGTACACCAAACCGTACACGGTCGCGGCAACGAACGCGATCGTGCACAACGCAATGTCCAAGCGGAACCCGCGAGGATTGCCCCACAGCCGGGGTTTTGGTGCCAAGAACCGTTGGAGCCACACGAGCGCAAGCACGACGAAGCTCACCCCGAAACCCATCACGCCGTACCACTTGCTTGCGACTAAGCATCCTAGCGAAATCGTAAACATCAGGAGCCAGAAGGTCGTGTCGCGGCCGCGCTGGCTATCGCCGCCCGCAACGATGGTTTCCGGCGTATACACCGCCGAACCGATCGGCGTTTTATACGTCACCGATGCATCGCGCGCGTAGGCGATCTCCAACTCGCCTTGGTCGTAAACCAGGCCGTTGGCTTTGGATTGGGAACTTGCGCCGCGCCGCACGGTCTTCGAACGCGAGTCCACTACGCCGCCGTCGACGGCGTACAAGACGGACGAACCATCGGCCGCTCGAACCGCATAGGAACCTTCGCCGTAACTCACTTCGCGCTCGCCGGTGGAGATGAGGCGCGGCAGAACGAGCAGGCGGGCGAATAGGTACAATCCGACCGCGGCGTACAAGCCGATGACGACGGCCGACGCCGTCGACTGGTGAAACGCCCAGCCGTCGATCAACGCGCTGCCGCCCAAACCGACGAGCAGGCTCCCGATGGCCGCTGCGATTGCGCCGATCGCGTTGTTTTCATCTTCGCGGGCGCGCTGGTTGACTTGCGATGCGATCCAGAACCGGTAAAACGCGTAGACGGCTCCGAGTGAAAACACCACGACGATGCCTTCGGGCGTCGCGATGCGCGACTGCACGAAATGCATGCCGTCCAACATCAGGAACGCCGCTGCAATCGCCGCGAAGACGGTCGATCCGGTCACGCGCCGCGCGAAGGCGTAGAGCAGAACGACCACCAGCGCGCCGCAGACCACGTCGATGAAACGCCAGCCCCACGGCGTATCGCCTAATCCGTGTGTGCCGCCGAACAGCAGCATCGAGCCGGCGATAATGAGCTTGGTCAATGGCGGATGGGTCGTCTCGTAGACAGGAATGTGTTTGAGATATTCCTCGCCGGCGCGAGCGAAGTAAATTTCGTCGAAAACTTTTTCGTTGGGCAGCCAATAATTGACGAACGATAGCACGAACGAGGCGATGCCCAGAGCACCGGCAACGACGTAGTCCAACGGGCGAAAAGACTGCAGTCCCTCTGTGGGATCGAACCAAGTGCGACCGCGCGTCAATTCGGCGAGCGGCGAAGGGGCCGGAGGGGTCACGGCAGCATCGACCGGGATCGACAAAACGTCGCCGCCCAAGAACGTGTAACCCAGGACGAAGAACACCGCGACGTTGACGAACGAAAGCGCGTGATCGCCGAAGCCCCACAGGTCCATCGAGTTGAGCTGCAAGTGCTGGTCCATAACCTTGAGATAGAACAGCGAATACTCAAGGTTGGCAAAAAACGTGATGGTCAGCACGATCGCCGCGATGCGGTAGCGCCAAGCGAACGCAGCCGCGACGATTACGAACAAGAAGCCGTCGAAGATGTAGCGTTCGTGCATGCGCGTGTTAAGCATGAAAAACGCCAACGTCAGCAACGCAGCCGACTCCAACAACGCCCGCGAGGTCTTGGCTTGCGCGTAACGCCACACGATCAGCGCGGTCGCCGCGAGGGTCAGCCCCATCCCCCAGATCCATTGGGGCAACCACAGGATCAGCAACGAGTCGTTCTGCCAAAACGCCGTCTTGATCGACCACAGGTTGAACGCATTGACGGACGAGACTTTGTAGATCGACGTTCCGTACGAGTACCGGTCGAACAGCCACCGGAATGCGTCGATGAGGTTAAGCGTGGGGTGGAACGGCAGGGTTACGATCAGCGCAAGCAGCAGCGATGCGCCCGCACCGATCAGCGAGCCTTTGAGGCGCTGCGGGCCGCGATCCCGATCGACGAACGCATAGGCCACCAGCAATGGCAGCAAGATGGCCGCTTCGGGTTTCATCAGGATCGACGCGCTCAGGGAGAGCCACGCTACCGGAATAAACCAGCTCGGCGGGTTTTCGTCGTCTCGGGCGGCGATCAGTAGATAGATCGTTAACAGCGCCAAGCTTCCGCCGACGGATTCCACCTGTCCCCACAGACCCGAAATCAAGATCGTTACCGGGTTGAGGATGTAAAACGCGGCGATGCCGAGGGCCCAGTTCGTCGAGACGAACCGTCGCGTGAGGTTGAACAGCAACAGGCCGATCAGCAGGTCGCACAGGATCGCCGGCAGTTTCACCAGCACCCGCAAGACGGAATACGAGCCGTCCGTATGTTGGAAGAACGCCGTCCAGATGTGACCGATCACCGCGAGCACGTACAGATAGCCCGGCGGATAGTCGGCAAACCCCGCGCGATCGTAAAACTGCGACAGCGGTTGTTGGGCCGCGGTCAGCGACCAACTCATGAAGGCCTGAACGTCGTTATGAAAACCGTCGTTGGTGATATAGGCCAGACGCAGCAGCAGCCCAACCAACGCGATGGCAGCCAAAATCCACTTGGTGATGGGCCGAACCGTCATTCGAACGTGCTTCCTTGTAACCGGCGACCGAAGTTAGCTAACGGCGAGATCGAGCGATTTCAGTAAGAAATCGCCAACGGCGCCGGATCGATGGCGCTCGATGCGCTCCAGATGTTCTGCAATGGCCCGGCGCGCGGCCTCTCTCGCGCCCAATTCGTCGAGTGCCGCGACCACGAGGGACGCTTGCGACGCCGCGATCGCGCCCCCGCCGGCGTAGGCTCGGGCAACCGTCGAGCGGGCCGCGCTGGCCGACTGCGCCAACGCCCAGACGACCGGGAAGGTCCATTTTCGGCGGGCGATATCGTGAGCGACGGTCTTACCGGTGGCGTCGGCCGACCCCCAAATCCCCATCACGTCGTCGTGGATCTGGAAGGCCATGCCAAAAGCCGCGCCCAGCTCGCGATAGGCCGCGGCCGCACCGTCGTCGGCTCCGCCGCAGTAGGCGCCCAGTTCGCAGGCGGCGCCGAACAACGCGGCGGTCTTTCCGGCGATCATCGCTTCGTAATCCGCTTGGGAAACCAACGCTTGCCCTTCAAACGTCAAATCGGCTGCCTGTCCCTCGCACATCACGCGATGCGCGCCGTGCAGCGCGACGATCATGGCTAACGTTCGCGCTGCGGCATGATCGCGTTGCGCGCGAGCCAGGGTGAGAAAACTGATCGCGCACATCGCATCGCCAGCGTTGAGCGCTTGTGCCAACCCGAAACGCGACCACAACGTCGGACGGCCGTGTCGCAGTTCGTCGCGATCTTCGATGTCGTCGTGGACCAGGGAGTAATTGTGCAGGATCTCGATCGCGGCGGCAGCATCGAGCGCGGCGTCTACGCCGGCGCCTTCTTGGGCGGCGACGCGCATCACCAACTGCGGGCGCAATCGTTTTCCGCGGCGAGCCGGCCCGTGGTTGCCGTAGCCAAAGTGGTAATCCAGCAACTCCGCAACGTGGGCACCCGCGCCGCAGTTTGCGACGCAGGCTTGGAGATGTTCTTCGAAGCGCTGCGCCGGATCAGGCGGGTTGACGGGCGAGTTCCTCCATGCGGCGTTCGACCGCGTCGACCAGCCAGCCCGGCGTCGAAGCTCCCGACATCAAGCCGGCGACCTGCACGTCGTTAAACCACTCCGGAGAAAGTTCGTCGGGACCTTCGATGTGATGCGCGCGCGTGCCGGCCATCTCGGCCAACTCGGCCAGGTGCTTGGTGTTGGCCGACGTCTTGCCGCCGACGACGACCATCATGTCAACTTCTTTGGCCAAGCGCAGCGATTCACTCTGCCGGTTGTTGGTATCGGTGCAAATCGTGTTGACCGCGCGCACTTCGTAATACTTGAGCGACATCGCGCGAACGATATCGGTGAAACGCTCGCGCGAGTACGTCGATTGCACGACCACGCCGACCTTACTGGCACGCGGGAGTTTGGCGACATCTTCGACGGTCTCGATGCACCAGGCACCCGGAACGTGGCTCAGCGTGCCTGCGACTTCAGGATGATGCGGATCGCCCACGACGGCGATCTTATAGCCGTCGGCGCGCAAGCGCTCGGCTTGAACGTGAATTTTGGTCACCATCGGACAGGTGGCGTCGATGACTTCCAACCCCTTGATCTTGGCCTTCTCGAAGACCTCGACCGGCAGACCGTGCGCGCGCACGAACAGGGCGCCCGAATCGACGTCGTCGATCGAGTGCGCGTTCTTGAGACCACGCTCGGCCAGCGAGGCCACCATCTGCGGGTTGTGCACGACGTTCCCTAGGGTCGTGACGTCGTCGCGCTGGGCGATCGCCTCTTCAGCCTTCTTGACCGTGATCGCCACGCCGAAGCAGAACCCCTGAACGCGTGCCTTACGTATTTCCACCGATGCTCTCCGAAAGCGCCGCGACGGCGCTCATAATCTCTTGTGTAAACTTCGCCAGGTCGTCGCGAGTTGCTTTCCGGCCCTCCGGCAGACGCATCGGCTCGCCGAATGCGACTTTCATCTGAACGAAGCGGCGCGACTCCGAGGTGCCTACCAGGGCCGCCGGCACGACCGGCGCTTTAGCCAAGGAGGCCAGCAAGGCCACCCCCTCGTGAGCCCGTCGCTCGCCGTCGAGATTTCGGCCACCTTCGGGGAAGATGCCGATGCAGCCGCCCGCCCGCAGCACCTCGACCGAACGCTTGATCGCGGCGCCTGCACTGCCGTGACGATCCACCGGATAGGCGCCAAACGATCTGATCATCGGCCCAAGGACCGGAATCGCAAAGAGTTCGCTCTTGGCCATATAGGCGATGTCGCGCGGGCAGTACGTGCCCAAAATCGGCGGATCGAGGTTCGAGCGATGATTCGCCGCGATGATGACCGGCCCGGTCATCGGGACGTTGCTCGTCCCGAAGGCCTGCGCGCGCCAGAGTAATCGCGAGATGCCGTAAATCAGCCAACGTGCCACGCCGTAGGTCGTCACGGTGTCGCTCGTAGGCCGCCGACAATTTCGCTGATCGTTTCGACGACTGCCTCGACGCCCAGATCGCTGGAATCGACGACATGCGCGTCGGCGGCCGGGATTAGCGGAGAGACCGCGCGGCTGCGGTCCAAACGATCGCGTTCCTCGATCTCCTCGGTAAGCCGATGCACGTTTACGTCAACGCCCGCCGCCTGCAGTTGCGTGCGCCGGCGTCCGACCCGCGCTTGCACGGATGCGGTCAAGAAAATCTTGACGGTCGCGTCGGGCAACACCACCGTCCCGATGTCGCGACCGGCCATGACCACGCTGGCCTGCGCGGCGATGCGACGCTGTTCTTGCACCATCGCGCTACGCACCGACGCATGGGCGGCGATCGTGGAGACGATGGCCGTCACCTCGTTGGATTGAAGATCCGACTCGTCGAGTTCGACGTCACCGGCAAAGATGCGAAAGCCCAAAGGCGCGGTGGGATCCAGCGTGACGCCGATACGCCGATCGCGACACAAATTCGCCAACGCCGGCTCGTTATCGATCTCGGTTCGGGTATGCAGTGCCAAATATGCCAGCGCACGATACATCGCGCCCGTATCCAAATAGAGGACGTGCAACCGCTGCGCGAGCTTGCGCGCGACGGTCGTCTTTCCCGATGCCGCCGGCCCGTCGATGGCGATCTGCAAAGGCGTCTTCACGACGCCGCGCTTTCGCTATCTGCGCAAGCCGCCCCCGTGCGCCAAGGGGCCGCACGTCGAACGCCTAACGTCTGTGTCGTGGCAAAGCCTCGTTCGGTCTTCTTCTGCTCGGCCTGCGGTTTTGAATCGGCGCGCTGGTTAGGACGCTGTCCGCAATGCGACGCGTGGAATACGTTTGACGAGCGCCCGTTCACCGTTGCAGCCGTCCGCGCCAGCGGCAAAGCGGCCGTGCTACGCAATGCCGTGACCCCAATTCCGCTGCAGGCCATCGAGGGCGCGCGCGTTCCCCGGCGCTCGACCGGCTTGCCCGAGTTCGACGCCGTCCTCGGCGGCGGCATCGTTCCGGGGAGCGTGACCTTAGTCGGCGGCGCGCCGGGCGCCGGGAAATCGACGCTCGCGCTGCAGATCGCGGCTCGATTGGCCTTCGACGCGCCGGTGGTCTACGTGTGCGGTGAAGAATCGGCGGCGCAAATCAAATTGCGCGCCGGCCGGCTAGGCGTCGAGCGATCGCAGCTATTGGTCTTGGCCGAAACCAACTTGCGGGCGGTCCTCGACCAACTCGAAGCGATCGCGCCGATGGCGCTGATCGTCGATTCGATTCAGACGGTTTGGCTTCCCGATACCGAATCGTATGCCGGAAGCGTCGCGCAGATCCGAGACTGCACGCAAGCGCTCATGGAGTTTGCCAAGCGCACGAACTGCGCGACGTTCATCGTCGGACACGTGACCAAAGATGGAGCGATTGCCGGCCCGCGCCTGCTCGAACACTTGGTCGATACCGTCCTGTACTTCGAAGGCGAAAATACCGGCGAGTTTCGGATACTGCGCGCGTACAAGAATCGCTTTGGGTCGATCGACGAGATCTGCGTCTTCGGCATGCACGATGACGGACTTCGCGAAATCGCCAATCCCTCCGAACTCTTTCTCTCCAACCGATCGGCGCGCCCCAGCGGATCGTGCGTGGTCGCCTCGATCGTCGGCTCTCGCCCTGTTCTTATAGAAGTGCAGGCGCTCGTCGGCGAAACCAGTTACGGGACGCCGCGCCGATTGGCCAACAATCTCGATCAAGGGCGTTTGGCGATGATCCTGGCGGTACTGGAACGTCGCGTCGGCCTGCAGTTGGGCTCGCACGACGTATACGCGTCGGTCGCCGGCGGTTTACGCGTGATCGAACCGGCGGCCGATCTGGGGATCGCGCTGGCGATCGCTTCGTCATTCCGCAACGTCGCACTGCCGCTCGACGCCGCCGCCTACGGCGAACTTGGTCTCTCGGGCGAAGTACGCGCGGTCAGCGGTTCGGCGCGACGCGACGCCGAGGCGCGCAAGTTGGGCTATCGCACGCTGTATTCGCCCGAAAACTGCGCCGACGTCGCCCAAGCGATCCAAACGGCATTGCAATGATCTTCGAGATCGTTCCCAACCTTTCGGAGGGGCGGAACGAAGCGACCATCGACGCGGCGATCGACGCGGTCCAAGCGTGCGGCGCGCGCGTCTTGCATCGCACGAGCGATGCCGCCCATCACCGCAGCGTCTTAACCATCGCGGGTAACGGCGAACAGGTTCTCGAAGCGGCCGTCGCGCTGGCCGGGGTTGCCGTAGAACGCATCGACCTTCGCACCCATCGTGGCGTGCATCCGCGCATCGGAGCTCTGGACGTGCTGCCGTTTGTCCCGCTGGCCGGAGCGACGATGGAGCAAGCGGTCGCCTTGGCGCACCGAGCCGGCGCGCGGATCTGGGAGCGCTGGCAGATTCCGTCATTCTTCTATGGGGAGGCAGCGCTGCGGACCGAGCGCCGCTTGCTCGCCGAGGTCCGGCGCGGCGAGTTTGAAGGTCTCCAAGAGCGCTTCACCGCTCCGGGCTGGGCGCCCGACGTCGGCGATATCGCCAGGCATCCCGGCGCGGGTGCCATCGCGATCGGCGCGCGCGAGGTCTTGGTGGCCTTTAATATCGAGCTTGCCGACGGGGATCTCGCGCTCGCCAAGCGGATTGCGGGTACGCTTCGCGAACGGGGCGGCGGCTTCCAAACGCTCCGGGCGCTCGGCTTACCCCTGACCGCCGGTCGCGTCCAGATATCTCTCAACGTCACATGTTACGCTGCTACGCCGCTGTATCGCATACTCGAGGTCGTTCGCACGCTCGCCGCGGAGCGCGGCGCCCGGGTCGCGAATAGCGAGTTGATCGGCTGCCTTCCGCTTGAAGCAGCCGCCGCCGCCGCGTCCTACTATTTGGGCATCGGTCCTTAACCCCCCGAAAGGTTCCGCCATCGTGCACCGCCGCCTCGCCATCGTCTTCACCCTCGCGTTCGTCGCGCTGTTGGCCGCCCCGTCGGGCGCGCAGATCCCCGGCCCCTCCGATGCGGGCATTTTCACCACCAAACTTTCCAACGGGCTGCAGGTTATCGTCGTCGAGGATCGCTCCGCGCCGGTGGTTCAGGTCGCGACCTGGTATCGCTTCGGCTCGCTTTACGAAACGCGCGACAAAACCGGCCTAGCGCATGCGTTGGAACACATGCTGTTCCGCGGAACGTCGAACGTCTCGGCCGGCGCTCTGGACGACGTCACCGCCAGGCTCGGCGCGCAGATGAACGGTCAAACCGACTACGATTACACGCAATTCTATTTTACGTTTCCATCCGATAAGCTCGACGTCGGTCTCTACCTCGAAGCCGACCGGATGCAGCACGCCTCGCTCCGACAATCCGACTGGGACGTCGAACGCGGCGCGGTCCTCTCCGAACTGGACGGCGATGCGTCATCCCCATTCTTCGATCTCCTCTCACGCGTGCGAGCGGCCGCCTATCCGGATTCGCCGCACGGACGCACCGCGATCGGCATCCGCACCGACGTGGCCAACGCTACTGCTGAAGACATCGCGACGTACTACCACGAGTGGTACGCACCCAACAATGCGGCGCTGGTGGTTTCCGGCGACGTCGAGCACGCGATCGTCTTTGCTAAGGTCAAGAAGTACTTCGGGTCGATCCCGGCCAAAAAACTCCCGACCGTCGACCGGGGCGCTCCGGTAGCCGCGACCACGCAGACCGTCGAAGCGGCCTTTCCGTTTCCGTATGAAGTCGTCGACCTCGCTTATGCGATTCCCGGCGACACCGAGCAGGGCGAGCCTGCAGTCAGCACGCTCTCGACCCTTATTCCCAACCAACGCTCGCCGTTCTATCAGGCGCTGGTTCAAACGAACATCGCGCTCTATATCGACGCCAACGCCGATACGCAACTCAAGGGTGGGTTGCTCAACGTTTTCATCGTCCTCAGCCCGGGTCACAGCGCGCAAGAGGCCCAACACGTCTTCCAAACCACGATGGACAACCTAATTCGCGACGGCATCTCCGACGATCTCACTACGGCGGCCAAGAGCCTCACGATTGCCGAGCGGCTCTACAACGCCGACTCGATCACCGGTTTTGGCGATCTGGCCGGCTACACGTATGGCGTTGTGGGCGAGCGCATTTCGGATGAAGACTCGCGGCTAGCCGCGCTGACGCCCGGCGACTTGGATGCTGCGCTCAAAACGTTTCTTTCCAGTCCGACCGTCGTCGGGCATCTGCGTCCCAACGACGCGCCGGCTTTGAGGTCGTCGAATAAGAGCGACGCGACCGTCACCGACGATTTCTCCGGGCGCACGCCAAGCGGCGCCATCGTCGAACCGCAGTGGCTGCGCGTCGCCGCGCGTACGCCCAGCATGGCGCGCAGCAAGCTCGCGCCGATCGCGTTCACGCTGCCCAACGGCCTGCGCGTGATCTTTCAAGAAAAGCACGATCGACCGACGTTCGTTCTGCGAGGCCGGATCGACTCGAGCCCGACCTTTGCGCCGTACGGCAAAGAAGGCATCGCGCGCCTGGCCAGTTCGGCCGCCGACTATGCCAGCGCCAACTATCCGTTCGAAGCGCGACGCAAGACCATCGACGACCTGGGCGCGTACGTGACCAACGGCGGTTCGTTTTCAGCCCAGGGCCGCGCCGCAAACTTCGCGCAGATCCTCGCGATCGTTGCCGACGGCCAAGCGCACCCAACGTTCCCCGACCAATGGTTTTCGCTCAATCGCGATCAGCTGGCAAAGAGCCTTCAATCGGAAAACAACTTAGCCGGCGTCCAGACCGATCGCGCCTACCTTCATCTGCTGCTTTCACCCGACGATCCGGCGTTGCGTTCTGCGACCTCCGACTCGATCGGGTCGATTTCGCGTGACGATTTGCTAGACTACACGCGCGCCTACTGGCGCCCGGATCTCACCTCGATTTCCGTAGTCGGCGACCTGACATCCGACCAGGTTCGTTCGGCCATCACGGCCGCGTTCGGCTCGTGGAGTTCTGCCGGCCCGACGCCCAGCGTCAAGAAGCCGCCGCTTCCTCCGGCGGCGGGCGGTCACGATTACGTCGCAACCGACGCCAACCAGGTCTACGTCCGCTTGGGACAACCGGCGGTGTCGCGCACCAATCCCGATTACGACGCGTTCACGGTTCTCAGTGAGATCCTGGGCGGCCCGGGCGCGTTCGAATCACGGCTATGGCAAGAACTGCGCCAAAAGCGCGGTTTGGTCTATGGCGTCTCGTCGGACCTATCGTCGGACGCCGATCGCGGCGACCTGCGGATCGAACTAAACGCGTCGCCGCAGCACGTGCAAGCGGCGATCGGGTTAGTTCGCGATCAACTCAACGCATTGCGCGATCGGCCGGTTTCGGAAACCGAGCTGACCGAGGCAAAAGCCAGGCTCGTCGGTAGCGCTCTTCTTTCCGAGGAATCGGCCAACAATCAGGCCGACGAGTTGCTGGATATCTTAACCACCCATCTGCCCTTGGATTATTACGGCACCTTGGGCGCGCGTTATGCCAAGGTCAGCGCCGCCGACGTGCAGCGCGTTGCCAACGAATATCTCCAGCCGGCCAAGATGATCGAGATTTTCTCCGGCCCGCAAGGCCCGTGGGCAGAACACGACCTCTAACGACGGCCCACTGTCGCGGCCCGTGTCATGACCATCGCTTGTATTACAACGTTGCGATCCTGCAGAACTCGGCGATACGTGCGACGCCCTCGTGGACTTGTTCCAACGGGGCGACCCAACTCAATCGTAGCCAGCCTTCGAAACACGTGCCGAAGACGCTGCCGGGAATCGTGAGGACGTCCGATTTTTCGATCAACGCTACGGCGGCATCGACCGACACCACGCCCGGCGGCAACTGCACGCACGCGTAGAAGCTGCCGTCGATCGGGAGCGCCCGCAAACCGCCGGCATCCAGGATCGTGCGAACGCCATCCCGCTGCCGGCGATACCATTCCGCGTGCTCGGCGATCGCGCCGGGAGTTTGAAAAATATTCAGCGCCACGGCTTGTGCGAACGTATCGGCGCAGGATGTAATCCAGGCGTGGGTCTTGATCGCCTGGTCGACGAATTGTTGCGGCCCGATGATCCACCCCAACCGCAAACCCGTCAGCGCGTTGCTCTTGCTCACTGAGTTGGTTACGATCGTGTGCGGATAGATCCGCGCAAACTCGACCGCGTCGTCGACGAAGGTCTGCTCGCGGTAGATCTCGTCGTGAATAAGCCATATCGGCCTGCCCGCACGCTCGGAAAGCACCTTGACCAAGAGTTCACCTTGTTGACCGCGCATGATTCTTCCGGTCGGGTTGCACGGCGAGCAAATCAGCACTGCACGCGTGCGCTTTCCGATGGCCGCCGCGATTCGGCTCGCATCAAACGCAAAATCTTTGGCGTCGCTCATCGCAACCGTGCGAACGTCGACGCCCTCCAGTCGAGCCATCTTGACGTAGGATGGGAATGCCGGTTCGACGACGAGCAGTTCGTCCTTGGCCGGATCGAGCAACGTCTTGATCGTGACGTACATCGCCTCTTGCGAGCCGACGGTCACGCATACGTTAGCGCCGCGATCCATCTCCGGATAGGCATAGTAACCGGCGATTGCATCTCGCAGCGCCGGATCGCCGGCGTTGGGCGAATAGCGCAAACCGTGACGCGCGACGTAGTCCACCGCGGCATCGAGGTGCGCGCGAGTGGGTGAAAGCGTCGGTTCGCCTAAACCCAAGTTGATCGAGGTCGGCCGCCGTTTGGCTGCAATTTGACGAATCAGCGAACCCGGAATCTGCAGAACCCTAGGATTCATACGGCCACATTGAAATCGCGTAAGGCGGCGTTGAGCGACGTCTTGCGATCGGTCGATTCGTTGCGCTCGCCGACGATCAGCGCGCACGGCACGCCGAACTCGCCCGCGGGGAATCGTTTGGGAATCGCTCCGGGGATGACGATGGCGCGATCCGGAATGCGACCCTTGGTCGTTAGGGCTTGGCTCCCGCGAACGTCGACGATCGGCGTCGACGCCGTGAGCACGACGCCGGCACCCAAGACCGCTTCACGGCCGACGCGCACGCCCTCAACGACGATGCAGCGCGATCCGACGAAGGCGCCATCTTCGACGATCACCGGGCTGGCCTGTGCGGGTTCGAGCACGCCGCCGATTCCGACGCCTCCCGAAAGATGCACGCCCTTGCCGATCTGCGCGCAGGAGCCGACGGTCGCCCAGGTGTCGATCATCGTGCCTTCGTCCACGTACGCGCCGATATTGACGTAGGCCGGCATCAAGATCACCCCGCGCGCAAGAAAGCTGCCGTACCGAGCGACGCCCGGCGGCACGGCTCGCACGCCGGCGGCCTGGTAGTTTTTCTTGACCGGGAGTTTATCGAAATACACGACCGTATCGCGCGCCGGATCGCCCATCGGAGCGACCTCGCGGCGCGCAAAATATAGCAGAATGGCGCGCTTGATCCACGCGTTAGTATGCCACGAGCCGTCGGGCCGAGGTTCGGCGACGCGCAAGCGGCCATCGTCCAGGGCGCCGATCACCTCGTCGACGATGCGCCCGCCCATCCCCTTGACGTCCTGGGGGTCGGCCGCCAGCGCTTCGATCGCGCGTTCGAGTTCCTGCACGTTCATCGGCGCGAGGGGTTCGCTGCCTCTTCGAACGCTCCATCCCCCTGAAATTGAGAGCTCGGGGCATTGGGTAAGAGAAACTCGGGGCCGCGCTGAAGGAAGCCGCTCGCCCTCCCCCATTCAACCGTCATGAGGAACCGCCGTGCCCAATACCCCCGCTGACGAACAGCGCATCAATGCCATTCGCTTTTTGAGCGTCGATGCGGTCGACAAAGCAAAGTCCGGGCATCCCGGAATGCCGCTGGGCGCGGCCCCTCAGGGCTATGCAATCTTCACCCGTCATCTGCGCTTTAATCCCAAAGACCCGCAGTGGTTCGACCGCGATCGTTTCGTGTTATCGGCCGGCCACGGGTCGGCGCTGTTGTACTCGCTGCTGTATTTAACCGGCTACGATCTCTCGCTCGACGATCTCAAATCGTTCCGCCAATTCGGCAGCAAGACGCCCGGCCATCCCGAGTACGGACACACCGCCGGCGTCGAAGCGACCACCGGGCCGCTGGGCCAAGGCCTGGCTAATGCCGTCGGCATGGCGCTGGCCGAAGCGCATCTCGCCGCCACTTACAATCGCGGCGGCAATAATATCGTCGATCACTATACATACTGCATTTGCGGCGACGGCGATTTGATGGAAGGCGTCAGTCAGGAAGCAATCTCGCTGGCCGGCCATCTCAAGCTCGGCAAACTGACCGTGCTGTACGACGACAACCTCGTCTCGCTGGCGGGCCCCACCGACGTGACCTTTACCGACGATGCGGTCGCGCGCTTTGAAGCCAGCGGTTGGCACACGCAGTTCGTCGACGTCGCGCACGGCAACGACGCCGATGCGTTGGATCAAGCCATCGCTACGGCCAAGAACGTCGTCGATCGTCCGTCGTTCATCGCGGTTCGTTCGCACATCGGCTATGGTTCGCCCGAACAGGATTCGTTCAAGGCACACGGCGAGCCGCTAGGCCCCGAGAACACCAAGAAAACCAAAGAGCGATTGGGCTGGCCGCTCGAGCCCGCGTTCTACGTTCCCGACGAGGTGCTGGCGTTCTATCGCGGCATCGGCGCCAAGGGCGCGGACCTGCAAGCCGATTGGCAACTGCGTTACGGCGCATGGAAAATCGAAAACCCGGACCTTTCGGCGCAATTCGAACGGATCGCGTCGGGCAAACTGCCCCCCGGCCTGGCCTGGCCGACCTTCGACGACAAGAGCGGTGCGGTCGCCACGCGCGATGCGGGCGGCGCGGTCATGAACGCGATTGCCAAAGCGCTGCCCGAACTGATGGGCGGCTCGGCCGACTTGGATCCGTCGACTAAGACCTATCTCAAAGACCAAGGCGACTGCGAGCCGGGCAATTATGCCGGGCGGAACGTGCATTACGGCGTGCGCGAGCATGCGATGGCCTCGGTCAACAACGGCATCGCCTATCACGGTGGTTTGTTGCCGTTCGGGGCGACCTTCTTCAACTTCGCCGACTATCTCAAGCCCGGATTACGGCTGGCGTGCCTAGCAAAACTTCATGCGGCCTTCGTCTTCACGCACGATTCGGTATTCCTGGGCGAAGACGGACCGACGCATCAACCCATCGAGCAGTTAGCGATGCTGCGCGCCATGCCCAACCTCAACACGATTCGCCCAGCCGACGCCGTCGAGACGCGCGAAGCCTGGAAACTGATGGTTGCGCCCAAGAGCGGGCCGTGGGCGCTGGTCCTCACCCGTCAAAAAGTTCCATTCCTCGGCGAACGCAACGCGCCGGTCGACAAAGGCGCCTACGTTCTCGCCGATGCCGATGGTACGCCCGATCTCATCCTCATCGCGACCGGTTCGGAAGTCGGCCTGGTGGTCGAGTCCAAGAAGCTGCTCGACGCCAAAGGCATAGCGACGCGCGTGGTCTCGATGCCGTGCACGACGCTCTTTGCCGCCCAACCGCAGGCGTATCGCGACGAAGTGTTGCCGCCGACGGTCGCGGCGCGCATGTCCGTCGAGGCGGCGGCGACGCTGGGATGGCGGCAATGGGTCGGGGATGCGGGCGTCACGTTCGGTATCGACCACTTCGGCGCGTCCGCGCCGGCCGCCGACATCGTTACGCATTTTGGGTTCACGCCCGAGAACGTCGCCAAAATTGCTGAGAATACTTTCGCCTTCACCTCTGTCTAGGAGCAATCGTGAGTAACCAACTCGTTCAGCTGCTCGACGCCGGACAAAGCGTCTGGCTCGACAACCTTCGCCGCAGCATGTTTGCCTCGGGCGAACTCAAGCGCTTGATCGATAATGGTTTGCGCGGGATGACCAGCAACCCGACGATCTTCGAAAAGGCGATCGGCGCCGGCGACGACTACGACGCACAACTCAAGGCGCTGATCGGCAAACAGCACGACGCGGACGCGCTCTTCTGGGACCTAGCCGTTGCGGACATTCAGAACGCCTGCGACGCGTTTCGCACGGTCTTCGATTCCTCGGGCGGCAACGACGGCTTCGTCAGCTTGGAAGTGTCGCCGCTCTTGGCTCACGACGCCGACGGCACCAGCGCGATGGCCAAAGCGTTGTGGAAACGCGTCGATCGCCCCAACCTCATGGTCAAAATTCCAGGAACCGTGGAAGGCGTACCCGCGATCGAAGCCTGCATTCGCGCCGGCATCAACATCAACGTGACGTTGATCTTCTCGATCGACGCCTACGAAGCGAGCGCACGTGCGTACATCCGCGGCATCGAGGCTCGGTTAGCCGACGGCAACGACGTCAAGGGTATTCGCTCGGTCAACAGCGTCTTCGTTTCGCGCATCGACAGCGCGATCGACAAACTGCTCCAAGCCAAGATCACCAAGGGCGAGAAGCTTGAGGCGCTGCTCGGGAAAACCGGCGTCGCCAATCTCAAGCTCACCTATCGGAAATTCCAAGAGCTCTTCCACGGAGAAACCTTCGCGCGCGCCAAAGCGGCCGGCGCCGCGGTGCAGCGTCCGCTGTGGGCCAGCACCTCGACCAAGAACCCGTCGTATCCCGATTTGATGTACGTCGAAACCGTCGTCGGCCCCGACACGGTCAACACGATGCCGCCCAACACGCTAGACGCCTTGCTCGATCACGGCAAGGTCGTGCGCGATACCGTCGAGACCGATCTGGATGGCGCGCGCGCAACGATGACAGCCCTGCAAGACGCGGGCATCTCGCTCTACGACGTGACCCACCAACTGCAGGTCGAAGGCGTGTCGTCGTTCTCGGATTCGTTTGCCGCGCTGCTCGGAGCGATCGTCTACAAGCAGAAACAGCTCGCGGGCGGCGCCCAACGCATTGCTCTGGATTCAAAAGACGCGACCGCCTTCGACGGCGCGCTCGCGACGCTGGTCAAGAACGACTTTCTCAAGCGCCTGTGGGCAAAAGACGCCTCGATGTGGACCGCCGATCCGGCCGCGGTCGACATCATCACGCACGCATTGGGTTGGCTGGACATTCCCGAGCACGTGCTCGAGTCCGTGCCCAACCTGATCGCGGTTGCTGCCGACGCTAAGACGCAGTTCACGCACGCCGTCGTTCTGGGCATGGGTGGCAGTTCGCTCGCGCCCGATATCTTGCACGACACCTTCGGTCACACGAAAGGTTTTCCCGAACTGCACGTGCTGGATTCGACCGATCCCGTGCAGATCGCCGAACTCGAAGCCAAGATCGACATCGCCAACACGCTGTTTATCGTCGCTTCCAAGAGCGGCACGACGACGGAGCCCAATGCGTACTATGCCTACTTCCATGCGAAGGTCGTCAAGGCGATCGGTTCGGAGAAGGCCGGCTCGCACTTCGTGGCGATCACCGATCCGGGCACGACCCTGGACGCCGAGTCCAAAACCGAACGCTTCCTCAACTGCTTCCGCAACGACCCCAACATCGGCGGGCGCTACTCCGCGCTGTCGTTCTTTGGAATGGTTCCCGCGGCCATCGCCGGATACGACATTAACACGCTGCTCGACCGCGGCTTAGGCGCGATGCACGCCAACGACAAGATCGTCGATCCGAACAACGCACCGGGCGTGCGCTTCGGCGCGGCCATCGGAGGCTACGCTTTGGCCGGACGCGACAAGCTAACCATCGTGACGCATCCGTCGATCGGGGCGTTTGGCGCTTGGGCCGAACAACTGATCGCCGAGTCCACCGGAAAGCTCGGCAAAGGCATCGTGCCGATCGAAGGCGAGCCGCTGGGTTCGCCCGCAGTCTATGGCGACGACCGCCTCTTCGTGTACGTCGGCGCGAACCTTCCCAACCCCGACGCCGGCGACGATGCGAAACTCGAAGCGCTCAACGATGCCGGCCATCCGATCGTGCGCTTGGCGATGAACGACGCCTACGATCTCGGCGAGCAATTCTACACCTGGGAGATCGCCACCGCGGCCGCCGGTTCGCTGCTGCGCATCGACGCGTTCGATCAACCCAACGTGCAAGAGTCCAAAGACAATACCAAAGCGCTGCTGGCCGTGTACGCCAAGCAAGGTTCGATCGACGAACCCAAACCCGACGTCGACGGCGGGGCGTTCGACATCACGTTCTTAAAGGGTTCTGTCACGCTTGGACAGGCTGGGCACGACACAGCCGGCGCGCTAGCTGGGTTGTTTGCGCAGGTTAAACCGCATGACTACGTCGCGCTGACGGCTTACGTTGCGCGGAATGGCGAGCACGAAGCGTTGCTGCGCGACCTGCGGGTGAAGATCCGCGACGCGCGCAAGGTTGCGACGACGGTCGGCTTCGGGCCGCGCTTCCTGCATTCGACCGGGCAGTTGCATAAAGGCGGCCCCAACACGATCGTCGCGATCCAAATTACTTGCGACTCGTCCAGCGATCCGGCGATTCCGGGGATGAACGTTGGATTCCGCACGTTGCTGGCGGCCGAAGCGCTGGGCGACTGGCAGTCGCTCGATAAGCGCGATCGCCGCGGCGTCCGCATCCACCTCAAAGGCAACGTCAATGACGGCCTGCGCGCGCTCGTCGCGGCAGTTGACGACGCTCTCACGGCGCGCAGGTAAAGGATACATCGATGCAACTAGGGATGGTCGGGCTGGGAAAGATGGGCGCGAACATGACCGCGCGCCTTCAAGGGAAAGGCCATAACGTGATCGCGTACGATCGGAGTGCCGATGCCGTCAAAACGGCCGCCGCCGGCGGTGCGATCGGCGCTTCGTCGCTAAGCGATCTCGTCGGAAAGCTCACGTCGTCGCCGAAGATCGTTTGGATCATGGTGCCTTCGGGCCAGCCGACCGACGACACGATCGACGAGCTGTGCGGATTGCTCGGCAACGGCGACGTCATCATCGACGGCGGCAACACCAACTACAAAGAGGGCTTAGCGGCCTACGCTCGCGCGAAAGCAAAGGGCATTGCGTTGGTCGATGCGGGCACGAGCGGCGGAGTTTGGGGCCTCAAAGAGGGCTACTGCTTGATGGTTGGCGGCGACGACGCCGCCGTCAAAGCCTGCGAACCGATCTTCATCGCGCTGGCTCCCGAAAACGGCTACGCGCACGTCGGGCCCGCCGGCGCAGGCCACTTTTCCAAGATGGTCCACAACGGCATCGAGTATGGCCTGCTGCAAGCCTACGGCGAAGGCTTCGAGATCCTCGAGAAATCGCCGTTCGCGTTCGATCTCGAACAACTGGCCGAACTGTGGTGCCACGCCAGCGTCGTACGCTCGTGGTTGCTGGAGCTAGCGGTGATCGCATTTCGTGAGGATCCGGGCCTCAAAGACATCCGTGGTTACGTCGACGATACCGGCGAAGGCCGTTGGACCGTGCAGGCGGCCATCGACGAGAACGTTCCGGCGCCGGTGATCACGCTCTCGCTGCTCGCGCGGTTCGCGTCGCGTCAAGACGAATCGTTTAGCGCTAAGGTCATCGCGGCGCTGCGCAATCAGTTCGGCGGCCACGCGGTCAAGAAAGAAGGCCCGAATGCTTGACGCAAGCGCGACGGCAACCGCGCGCGTCAACGGCGCGCCCAACCCGCTGCGCGAAGGCGTGCACAGCGACCGCATCAAGGACTCGTGCTCGATCGTCTTCTTCGGCGCCAGCGGCGACTTGTTCAAGCGCATGCTGCTGCCGTCGGTCTACGAACTGCGCCGGCGCGGAACGCTGCCGACGGGTTTTAGTCTGGTCGGCTTTGCGCGGACGGCGTACAGCGACGACGAGTTTCGCGAATACTGTAAAAAGCAACTCGACGAGTTCGCCTACGGCGCCAAGCCCGAAGGCTCGATGTGGGACGATTTCGCGAAGTCCATTCGCTACGTCACCGCCGACTTTGACGCCACGACGCATTTCACCGACCTGAAGAAGATTCTCGAACAGAACGACGAGCTGTTCAAGACCGGCGGAAATCGACTGTTTTATCTTGCCACGCCACCGTCGGTCTTTCCAAAAATCATCGAGCAGGTAGCCGCAGCAGGCCTCGACCCCTCAAACAATCTAAAAGGCTGGACGCGCATCGTGGTCGAGAAACCGTTCGGGATCGACCTGCCCTCGGCGCGCGCGTTGCAAGCCGAAGTGGAGAAAGTCTTTAACGAGAGCCAGGTCTATCGGATCGACCACTACCTAGGCAAAGAACCCGTCCAAGATATCATGGCGCTGCGCTTTGCCAACGTGATCTTCGAGCCGATCTGGAATCGCAATTATGTCGATTCGGTCCAGATCACGTCGGCCGAAACTCTTGGCGTCGAGGAACGTGGCGGCTACTACGACAGCGCCGGCGCGCTGCGCGACATGATTCAGAACCACGTCATGAATCTGATGGCGCTAGTCGCAATGGAGCCGCCGGCCACCGCCGACGCCGACGCGATCCGCACCGAGAAGTTCAAAGTCTTTGCGGCGATCCAGCCGCCGGCGCTCGCAGCGGTCAAGTCGATGTCCGCGCGCGGGCAGTACGATGCCGGCACCATCGACGGCACACCGGTCATCGCCTATCGTAAAGAGCCCGACGTCGCGCTCGATTCCAACACCGAGACGTATGCGGCCGTCAAACTATTTGTCGATAACTGGCGATGGGCGGGGGTTCCGTTCTACCTGCGCTCGGGCAAACGTTTGGCGCGCAAATGCTCGGAGATCGCCGTGACGTTTCGTTCGATTCCGCACCGCCTCTATGGCGAGAAAACCGACGCGATCGAACCCAACGTGCTGGTCGTCAAGATTCAGCCCGAAGAGGGCATCTCGCTGCGTTTCGACGCCAAGGTGCCGGGTCCCAAGCAGCACATTCGCGGCGTCTCGATGGACTTTAACTACGGCGCCGGCTTCGGCGTCGAATCTCCGCCGGCGTACGAACGCCTGATCAGCGACGCGATGCGCGGCGACCAGACGTTGTTCACACGTTGGGACGCCGTCGAACGTGCCTGGGAAATCGTGATGCCGATTTTGCAGACCTGGCAAGACGAGCGCGATCGGACCTTCCCCAACTACGGCGCGGGCGGTCAAGGCCCCCAACCCGCCCGGGAATTGTTCGACGAATGGCGCTCGCTGTGAGGCTGCCGGCGTGAGTGCCGTCGACGTGCCAAGCGCCGTCGCGAGCACCATGACGTTCATCGCCTATGTCGACGACCCCGCGATCGTCACCTGGATGCACGAGCGCACCCGCGCGATCGTCGAGAAACATCCGGCACGCCTCGTTCTCTTGGATGGCACGCTCGATCAAGGTTCGCACCAAACGCACGCCGTCGCGCGAACCGAATGGGTGCTGCTCGGTACCCGCGGCTTGTCGCCCGAGCAACTGCGCTCGATCGCGCACGCGTTTACGCGTACTGGCGTCCCGACGGTGCTGCTATGGGCCGGCCATCGGATCCTCGACGACCCGATCTTTCCGGCGCTCAACGCAACGGTAGACAGTCTCATTCTTGACTCGTCGCGCATCGCCCCGGGCGTCGCGCAGTTGGCCGAACTCGCCGAGTATTTTGCTCAAGAGCCGCGTTTGGCGGTGCAAGATCTGGCCTACTTGCGCTTAACGCCATGGCAAGAAATGATCGCACAGTTCTTCGACGAGCCCGAGTTCGCCGACGAACTGCAAGCTCTCGAGCACGTCATCATCGCGGCCGGATCGCAAGCTGAAGCATACTATCTCCTCTGTTGGCTGGCCAGCCGCCTGGAGTGGTCGCCCAGCGGCGCGCATCAGCTCAAGAACCGACAGGGAAAGCCGATTACGTTTGCGTTCCAACCTGAGGGCGGACCTCGTCGCGTTCGCAGCGTCGAACTGCGCTCGCAAACCTCAACGTTTCGCGCCCAGCTCGAAGACGACGATGCGACCGTCTGCCTAAGCGTCGATGGTGCCAAGAAGCGCGCGATGCGTTGCGAACCGCTGCACGACATCGCGATCGTAGATCTGCTCGAACGCGCGATCCTCGAACCGCAGACGTCGGACGTCTATCGCGCAACCGTCGAGATGGTGCGCGCCCTACTGGCAAAAACCGGAGCATCATGAATCAACGCAATCGGGGTCACCTTGACATCTTGAGCGATCCATCGGCGGTCGCTCGCGGGCTGGCCGACGTCTTCTCCAACAGCGCGCAGACCGCGATGAGCGAACGCGGGACGTTCTATGTGGCGCTCGCCGGCGGGTCGACGCCGCGCGCGGCCTACGGATTGCTCGCCCAAGATCCAATGCTCGAGACGGTCTCGTGGAGCGACGTCTATATCTTCTTCGGCGACGAACGTTGCGTGCAAGTCGCCGATCCGCGCTCGAACTATCGCATGGCGCACGATGCGTTTCTGGCCATCGTTCCGATCCCACCGCATAACGTTCATCGCATGCCCGGCGAATTGCCGCCCAAGGAAGGCGCGCAGCAATACGCCGCGACGATGCGCCAAGATATGGGCGATGCGCCGCGCTTCGACTTGATCATGCTGGGCATCGGCAAAGACGGTCACACCGCGTCGCTCTTCCCCGGAGTCGATCCGATGACCGACGACGACCAACTGATACGTGCGACCTATTCCGAAGAAACCGGCACCGATCGCTTGACCATCACTCCACGCGTCATCAACAACGCGCGCACCGTCGTCATCTCTGCCGAAGGGACCGAAAAAGCCAAAGGCCTAGCCGCCGCTCGCGACGGCGCTTACGATCCAATTAAAACGCCGATCCAAATCGTCTCGCCCACCAACGGCGAACTCATCTGGCTCGTCGACCACCTAGCCGCCGGCATGTTGGAAAAGAACTAGCGAGATCAAATGGCGTTAATAGCGAACTTCCTTAATAATTGCCGCACAAACATCGACCGCAGTTCTGTCCTGAAAAGAGTCAAAGCCGTTTGTTTCTTGCACCTAAATGTCACATCGCATTGCGTGAGGTGGAACGTGCAAGAAGAATGGCAGGCACGACGCTACGAAAACGAGTACGCACGCGAGAGCCACAGCGCGGCCGCTAACAGCCGTCGCAAGAAGCCCGATTCGAAACCTGCCGATAAGCAATAACAAGAGAAACGTCGAGGCCGCGAGTATCGCGCCTGGCACCACTATATAGTCCGGCACACCAAGTGCAATAAACAGCACATCAGGCCGGAAACGCGGCAAGCACCAGATGGCAACGTTGCCAGAGTCTGCACCGAGGGTACTTGACACGCCAACCAGTACAGCAACGCGAACGTTTACGGCAAACTCCCTTAACCCCACTCTAGCAATCCCCCATGCCAAGCGCCACAATCTCCCCGCGCAACTGGTTTCACGGCCCCAGAAACGGATGGGGTAGCGGCGCGGGCAAGTCATAGTGCCCACCCCAGCCGGTGTTGTTTTCTTGTAGTGCGACCCGAGATCGAGACAGCAAGTTAAGCTGGGTTCTCCCGAGTCAAGCCCGATGGCATGGAACTACTTCGTTGGGAGCGTCACGACGCAGCCGCTACCGTCTGAGTCAGTCCAAACGCAAGAGGCGGCGCAACGTCCTCACGATCGGACGCAGCGGAGCGGGAGCTAGCGCGCCGATTCGACGGAAAAACTGGCGCGCACCGGTGGCCTTGCGCTGCTCGGGACGCAACTGAAACATCGTGTCGTGGCCTTCTTGCGTTTGCGCGTCGGCGCGTGACTCGGCGTAGTAGTAGGCGGCCAGCGATTTGCGCGTGACCCCGCGCGGGAGACGCAGTTCTTTGTAGCCGTGGAAGGCATGATCGTGCGTTTCCATGATCACGCAGCGATTGAATTTCGGTTCGATCAGTTGGCGACATTCTTTCATGTCGCGCGACCAGAGTTCGAGATACCCCTGCCATTGCGGCTGCCACACTTGGTTGAGGTAAATCAAGAGATTGAGACGACGGTAGAGCTCCAAACGCGGATGGATGTTGAAGTCGGCGTGCACGTCTAAGTAACTGCCGTCGGGCCCCTGGTGCAACCCGCCGCCGTGCAGTTCCGGGTCGGAAACCAGGCCCTCTATCGCCGTGACGCTCGAAAGCCAGGCCGTGAATCGGGGCGATTGAAGCTCATCGAAGATTTCGCGATACAACGGATCGAGCAGCCCGATACGCTGCTCCGCATTCTTGACCTCGGGAAGTCCGGCAAACGCGATTTCCATCTCTTCGGGCGATGGAAACGCTCGACTCGCGCCGCGCGCCACGACCTCGCCTAAGAAGTCTTCGACGATAACGTGCCGGATCGGATCTCCGTGCGCGAAGCGCCGCGCGATCGCATCGCGCTCCATACCGAGCCGCGCATAGTCGAGAACCGGAATCATCGTCTCCAATGTTGAACGGCAGGCGCGCATGCCCTCCGTCGATGTCATCCCCTTCAACCAGCATGTTGCCATTCGCGACGTTCACCATGTACTTGCCGGACCCGGGGATCCCGCCTTTTTCGTACTCCCAATAATCGTTGATTCCGGTCGTGCTGGGCAGGCTGGTATCCACGTTCATGGTCCGCAAGCGCTGGGGGGCGCGAACCGATGAACCGGTGGTCCTGACAACGCGACGTGCTGCCGAGGAACTCTGCTGTGCGCCAACGATCGCGCTCGGGGTCGGCGGCCGCATTTGGGCCATGCCGTTGGGCAAGTCGACCCGCTGGCCCGCCGCGAGTTGCGGCACCGTCAAGGTCGTGACCCGCAGACGCGCGAGGTCGGCTTGGCGGTTGCGCGTCAGGAGCGAGAAATCTGGCGGGGTATCGTGCATCGCTTCATACAGCGGCATCTGCCCCGTAGCCAGCGCGCCGACCATCGTGCTCCCCAAGAACGTCCGCATCGCAACAATCGCAGCCAGTAGGTCGGACCCAACCGACGGACGGTCCTGAGCACCCGGCGGCGTGCCGGCAGAGGCCGACCCGGTAGCTTGCAAAACGAATACCACGAGCAATACGCTAGCCAGAATGCGACGCATCACGATTCCCCTTCACGAGTACCCCGGGCAGCCCAGCGCCCAGGCGATTGAGGGTTACACGGCCGTTTATGAGCCTCCCACTCAATCTATCAGGCCCTTGGTCGCCTGTCTCTAATCAAAATTGATTAGGCCGTTTTGGTGGCACAGTGCTTCTAGCTACGTTTTACTTGGTGGCTTGCGAACCGAGGGTGCTGAGGTTGACGTTGT